>NZ_DAOLGP010000080.1:0-2064 GCF_035329545.1 Candidatus Neomicrothrix sp. | reverse complement strand
ACTGGCTCTTCACAGATGAGGGTGTAGTGGTGGTCGGCGCGTCGTTGCCGGGATAGGGGTCGAGGTCTTCCGATGATGGGGGTTCTCACGCCAACCATCCGAAAGACCTCGACGTGCCTGACGCTACCGGTCGGGCGGGCTTCGCCTGCGCTGACCTGACCACTTTTTGCCGCCTCGACGAGCTCGGGTTGGAGGTGACCGGACAACGCCTCGACGCCGACCGGGCCGTGCTGACCTGTCGACTTGCCGAGGAGGATCGGTGGTGCCGCCGGTGCGGCGAAGAGGGCAGTCCACGTGACAGTGTGACCCGTCAACTGGCCCATGAGCCATTCGGGTGGCGGCCCACCACGCTGCTGGTCACGATCCGCCGCTACCGCTGCGTCGGATGCGCTCATGTGTGGCGCCAAGACATGGGTAAGGCCGCCGAACCACGCGCCAGGCTGTCTCGACGCGGACTGCGGTGGGCGCTGGAAGCCATTGTCTGCCAACATCTATCCGTTGCTCGGGTCGCCGAAGCGCTGGCCGTGTCGTGGAACACCGCCAACAACGCCGTGCTCACCGAGGGCCGCCGGGTGCTGATCGCCGATCCGGCCCGTTTCGACGGCGTGAAGGTGATCGGGGTCGATGAGCACGTGTGGCGGCACACCCGCCGCGGCGACAAGTACGTCACCGTCATCATCGATCTCACCCCCGTGCGTGACAAGACCGGGCCGGCCAGGTTGCTCGACATGGTCGAAGGCCGCTCCAAGAAGGCCTTCGCCGATTGGCTGGCCGACCGTCCCAAGGACTGGCGCGATGGCGTGGAAGTCGTTGCCATGGACGGCTTCACGGGCTTCAAGACCGCCACCGCCGAAGAACTCCCCGACGCGGCGACGGTGATGGACCCGTTCCACGTCGTGCGGTTGGCCGGCAACGCCCTCGACGAATGCCGCCGCCGCGTGCAACTGGCCACATGCGGACACCGCGGCCGCAGCACCGACCCGCTCTACCGATCACGGCGTACCCTGCACACCGGCGCCGATCTGCTCACCGACCGCCAGAAAACCCGGCTGACCGCGTTGTTCGCCGTCGACGCCCACGCCGAGGTCGAAGCCACCTGGCACATGTATCAACGCGCCGTGGCCGCCTACCGTGAACCCGACCGCCGCAAGGGCCGCATCATGATGGCGGCGCTGATCACCACGCTGAGCACCGGCGTTCCCACGCCGCTGACCGAACTGATCACCCTCGGCCGCACACTCAAGAAGCGCGCCGCCGACGTCCTGGCTTACTTCGACCGTCCCGGGACCAGTAACGGACCAACCGAAGCGATCAACGGCCGCCTCGAACACCTCCGCGGATCCGCCCTGGGCTTCCGCAACCTCACCAACTACATCGCCCGGTCCCTGCTCGAGACCGGAGGCTTCCGAACCCAGCTCCGTCAACCTCGGCAGTGAACAGTTCTCACCGCGTCGTCAACGCGGCCAGAGCGTCGTTGGTCTCGGCCACCGAGAAACGGTCGGGGTCCCAGCCCCGGGGCAGCCAGTCCCTCATCTCCTCCGCACCCAGCCCCATCGGCGTTGCCCGCGGGTCGTATCCGCCACGAACCCACGCAGCCAACTCCTCGTAGCCGCCCAGGCCGCCACAGTCCTCCGGAGGGCAGGCCATCTTGCCCGTCAGGCACACCGGAGCCGAGGGTGGATCATCGAAAACGTCCTCGACCACCAGCACGTGCTCCCATCCGTCGCCGAAGTCGTAGTCATAGAACAACCGCTCGCCCCTGTCGGACACCACCTGATCGAGCCGCACGCCGTCCTCGACGACACCCTCGTCGCCTTCACTGAGATCAAACCCGGTGACGAAGTAGGCACGGGTACGCCGGTCCGACCCAACACCGAATTTATGCAGATGACCGTCCTGCCAGCCCATCGCGACCTGCAGCACGACATGCAGCTCATCGAGCATGAGGTCGCCCGGCAGGTCCAGACGACGCCAGACCGGCGGCTTGGCATACATCAGGTCGACCCGCACCCGAAAACCCCGCACACGCTCCGGCACAGCCCGCACCTCAGGCGTTGGCTCATC
>NZ_DAOLGP010000079.1:0-2477 GCF_035329545.1 Candidatus Neomicrothrix sp. | reverse complement strand
GAAGGCGCTCCTCACCATCGACGTGTGGGAGCACGCCTACTACATCGACTACCGCAACGCCCGCCCCGACTACATCTCCAACTTTATGGCCAACCTGGTCAACTGGGACTTCGTCGCCCAGAACCTGGCCGCCAGCTGAGCAGCCCGGTTTGCGGCCCGGCCATCGGCCGGACCACGACCGTGAGGTGGCGTCGCCATCGGCCCTTCGGGGTCGGGGCGGCGCCTCACCTCATTTTGCCCGCCGATCACCGCCGTCGTCGCTGTTTACCGGTCAACTCCTCCATAGGCGATCCCGGCCAGATGGGACAGATCCCGGTCGAAGGTGGTGAGGTCATCGAGGGTCAGGTCGGACAGTCGCTCGTGGCCACACGCTCGCGCCAGGGCTGCGATCAACTCGGTGGAGGCGAGAAGGAACCGCTTGAGTCGCTGTGCCGCCTCGTCCACCGGCAAGCGCTCCCGGAGCTTTGGATTTTGGGTGGTGATCCCCACCGGGCAGTTACCCGTGTGGCATGCCCGCATCCCCAGGCACCCGATCGCCTGCATCGGTGAGTTGGCCATGGCGACAGCATCGGCGCCCAGCGCCAGCGCCTTGGCCACGTCCCACGGGGTCCGCAACCCGCCGGTGATGATCAGCGTGACCCCGTCGGCGTCGGCTCGGTCGAGATGCCGTCTCGCTCGGGCCAACGCCGGGATCGTGGGTACCGAGATGTTGTCCCGGAACAGCTTGGGCGCAGCGCCGGTGCCGCCACCGCGTCCGTCGAGGATCACGTAGTCCACGCCCAACGCCAATGCAGCGTCCAGGTCGGCCTCGATGTGTTGGGCCGACATTTTGACGCCAACCGGAATGCCGCCCGACCGGTCCCGAACGCTCGCCAACAGGTCGGCCTTGCCGGCGGTGGTGGCCAGGTCGCCGGTGAACGTGGCGGGTGACACCGCTGCGGTTCCTTCGGGCAACCCGCGGATCTCGGCGATGCGACCGCGCACCTTGATGCCGGGAAGATGACCACCGGTGCCGGTCTTGGCACCCTGGCCGAGCTTCAGGTGAAACGCAGCCACCTTCTCGACCTCGGCCAGGTCCCAGCCGAATCGTCCAGAACCCAACTCGTAGAGGTAGCGCTCGTTGGCGTCGTTCTCTTCGGGCAACATGCCGCCTTCGCCCGAGCAGATCGCCGTGCCGGCCAGTTGCGCACCCGTCGCCAGGGCCACTTTGGCCACTTCGGAGAGCGCCCCGAAGCTCATGTCGGAGACGAACAACGGCAACTCCAGATGGAGCGGCTTCGCCGCCGACGGGCCGATCACAACCGAGGAATCGACCGTCACGTCGTCGAGCAGCGGCGACCGGGCCAACTGAGCGGTCACAAACTGAATGTCGTCCCAGCTCGGAAGCTCGGCGCGGGGGACGCCCATCGCCGCCACCGGGCCATGGGGGCCAACCCGGTCGAGGCCGTTCGCCGCCAGCTGAGCGATCAATCCGACGGTGGGTTCTTCGGCACCACCGTGAAGGTCGGCGTAGACGCCCTGATAGGCCTCGCGGTCGTAGCGCTGCGGGTGTTGGCGGCTGTAGTCGGCGATCTCGTCGGCGTCGACAAACAAGCCACCGTCTTCGACCCAGGCTGCGAACTTCTGGAGACGCTGGGTGTCGTCGTAGGCCGACACCCCGGTGGCCACCCGGTAGTCCCAGCCGTGAACCCCACACACGATGTCGTCGCCGACGATCGTTGCGTCGCCCATCAAGGCGCCCCGGTGCAGGCAACGTCCGTACAGCACCGTCGGCTCGTCATCGATGCGGACGGCGACGAGATCAACGTCCCCCACCAAATAGTGCTGCGGCACCCGATCCCTCAGGTTGTCCCAGTCGTCGAGCCGACGTGAAGTGGTCATCGAGCGCAAACCATGCCATACCGAGCGATCACCCGCTGCCCTGCCGATGAAGTCGCTGGTTTCCGGCTCGAGGTCGGCGACGTCACAGGTCGCCACCGGCACACGCTCTGACGCAGGCCACCGGGGGCTCAGCCCTTCATCAGATAACCGACCTCGTCCTGGCCAAGGATCAGGTCCACCTCGTCGGCCAGGCCACCCAGGTTGGCGAGGCCATCGGCTTCGGTGAGCAGTTCGGTCGCCACGTTGCGGGCCCGCACCACCCACTCGCGATCGCGACGCAGCGATGCCAGGCGCAGGTCGTTGCGGCCCTTCTGGCGCTCCCCCATCAGCGTGCCCTCGCCCCGCAGCTCCAGGTCCACCTCGGCCAACTCGAACCCGTCGGTGCTCTTCACCATCGCCTTGATGCGCTCCTCACCGTCGTCGGACGGCTCGGCCGCCACCAGCCAACACGACGACTTGGCGGCACCGCGACCGACCCGACCGCGCAACTGGTGCAGCTGGGCAATGCCGAAACGGTCGGCATCGAGAATGACCATCACGGTGGCGTTGGGGACGTCGACGCCCACCTCGATCACCGTGGTGGCCACCAGCACGTC
>NZ_DAOLGP010000078.1:0-3093 GCF_035329545.1 Candidatus Neomicrothrix sp. | reverse complement strand
GCGGACCCCCCGCTACCCGCCCACACCCCCCGCAACTCCGAAGCGCCACCAAACCGGGTCAACCTCAGACCACGAGTGATCGGTCAATACCTGGATAGCCGGCTCGCTAGCCACGCATCACGGGACACCGAATGGACAACCAGGTCCTCAAATCGTCCGTTCAACCACACACGCTCCCGAAACCGGGCCTCTTCCTCCAAGAGCACCGATCGGCCGCCACCGAAGCGCATCGAGTTCGACTCGGCGGATTCGAGGTACAGCTTTCGGAACGGAAAATCATTGAAGAGTCTCGACACAAACATGAGACATCCTCGAATGAAGCCAACATCCACATTTGGTTGGTCGCCAAAGCGAATCGCGGAAAGAAACGCAGTACCTGAGACGAAATCGCATTGGTAGCAGGCCACGAGACCGAGGACGCGTTCGTCTGCATCTACCACGAGATACTGGGCTACGACTCCCTGCCACAGGCGCTGGTGATATTCCTCCGGCGACGGCACCTGACCGCCGAAGCGCCACTCTGGGCCTCCGTACTTCAACTCCTGTTCTCTCAGCTGTGCCTCGTGCTGCGGGCCGACTGGGAGGAGTTGCACGTGGGTCAACGGGCCGTCTAACCCCATATGAGGTTGCTTCCCAGCATCTTGTGGTCGGACACCCACTGAGAAGAGGGAGCACCGAAACCGGACCAGTACACCCTGTTCGCCCCACAATTCACAAACCTGGTCGGGGCGTTACCCTTTGATCCGAAGACGTAGTCGATCTTGCCAGCTCCGGCCGTCGGGGTGTCGGTCCCGTCGTTTCCGTAGGAGGGGCAGCCGTGGTCTGCCTCGATGTAGTTGGCGTACACTTGCGTCATGATCGACGTCTGGTTCGGCTTCAGGTTGAGATCGCCCAACACCATCGTGCCCGGTTGTGCCCACCACTGATTGATCCACGCGAACATGTATGCAGCTTGGCCGTCGGCGATTACCGTATCGTTCTTCAAGTGGGTGTTGCACGCAAAGTACGCCGGTCCGAAGATCTGAAGTTGTAGACATCGGAGCTTTCGCTTCTCCGACTCGTTCCCCTGACCTGGGTACTCGGCGCCATTTGGCCACGGGTCCCCGATCACGTTGGTGCGAACCGCGATCGCGTTCCCGAATTCACCTTGACAGCCGCCTGGAAGGTTGGCGGTCTTGGTAACGGTGAATCGCTTCTGATATTGGTTCGGGTAATACGTTCCTAAGAAGTTGTTGAAGGCCGTCCACTGGGACTTGCACACTTCGTTCATGGAGATGACGAAGGGGGGATCGCCAGTCTGGTCGGATTGCAATATGCCAGTCTTGACACCGTCGACCATTTCGACGGCGCCTTTGTGGTTGCCGAGCACTCCTTGAATGTTGTGATGCAGTTGCGAGTACGAGTCTGCGCCCGCCATGCGGGCCTGGCCGAAGGCGCAGATGAATGCTACAGAGCTTGCTGCGGTGGCGCGGGCGATCCGTCGAGGTCGAGTTCTGGCCGGCGCCTTCTTTCCCTCACGTCGACGTTCCGCTCGATTGCGTGGGCCTGCGGTCCGTGAGTGGGTTGCCGGAAATGTCATCGATCTCTCCCTCTGCGATGGCCTGCAACGGCGCCTTAGGTGCTGAACCGAATCCAGCTGCCGTCGTTTGCCATTACCCAACCGGTCGTCCAGTATCCGTAGAGAAGCGAAGATGCGGCGGCCATGTCCGAGGCGTCAACACCTACGTCGAACTCTCGACCGTTTCGGAATCCTTCGATCTTGGCGGATGTCTTGAACCCCGTCGGATCGCTCTTGTCCTCAGCAATGGATCTGTTGAGCAGTATCACTGAGTCGCCGAGCGCGACCAGTTGTGGGGCATCTGAACTTGAGGTGAGCAGCTCGTACCTTTCGCCGGTGCGACGGTCGACTGCGAATGCGGCGCCTCCGAGAGCGTCGAGCGCTGCGGTCGTCTCACTACACGATCGGACTGTCGAGCCGGCGATCGGCGCCGTGAGTGCGACGATCTCTTCTGGCTCAAGCAAGCTGCCGTCGGTGCATGCAATGCTCGGCGAACTCTGAGGCACGGTCGACCAGGAGGCGTTCTTGAGATCATACCGCATCAACTTGACTTCGCCCGTGAGGAACGACTCGACCTCGATATCGATTGCCCCTGGGGACGGAGTAACAGATCTGAAGCCCCACTTGTGCTCAATCGGAAATGGTGGCTCAGATGGCTTGCCTGCGACTGCTGAGTCTGGTCCGATCTCGACGATCTGCAACCCGCCGTCGGTACATTCGAGGCCGACTGCGTCGCTTTCGGCCGGACGTTCGCACACTTGGCCTGCGAGGTAGCCCGCACCATCCATGGCTAGTCCTTGGGCGATGGGAAGCGATCCGGCGAGTCCCGCTACGTCACGTTCGGACCATCGCGAGGCTGCTGGGCCGAGCACGGCGATTCTCTGCTTTGCGTCGCCCGCGCCAGACATCTCCACGAGCCCTGCCGGAAGTGCGACGGTTGCGGCACGCTGGCCCTGCAGGGGGCTCGCCGGGATGCTGAGGTCGTTGGAATCCGAGTCGGCGCTGGTTTCCACTTCAGTGGCCGATCCACAGGAGGTCGTGAGCGCGAGAGCGAGTGCGCTAGCGACGAGCAGCGCTCTCGAAGGCCTGCCACACCTCCCCGAGCGTGGGCGTCGCCTCGAGGAACCGATCATCGACTGAAACGCCATATGAATCCTCCCCCCAAGCGAGCAGCTCGGCGAGTGCGAGTGAGTCAAGTCTGGCTTCGACCAGGGTCGTGTTGCTACCCATGCTCGCCAAGTGTTGCATGTTCAGGGCGGTTGCGGCCTGTTCGATGAAGTCAGCGTAGGTCCACATGAAGGATCTTCCCGTGAGGCCAGAGCGGGCCTTCAATGGCGCTCATGCGCACCAGATGTTCCACCGTGCTCGGTGTTGGAGCCTGGAGCGTGTTCGGATGGTCCTGATCACCACGAAGCGATTCTAGGCTCCAAATCCGGCTCTTCGGAGTTCAGCGGGGTGTGACGGTGTCGAGTAGGTCCCAGTTGGGTTTGCCGGCGTAGAGCAGGACTCGGATCCGGTAGTTGGCGAAGCGGCGG
>NZ_DAOLGP010000077.1:0-3619 GCF_035329545.1 Candidatus Neomicrothrix sp. | reverse complement strand
TGCTTTGATGACCCGAGCCCAGACCCGGCTGGATCACCCGTGTAACAACACATGGAGGGCACGGAGGGTGGCATTCGCGATCGTCGCCGTCCGGCATCTGGAGGCGGCAAACCCATTGACGTGGCTGCGACGATTAGCAGCGCACATGGTGATGGCCGTACCTCTACGTTTGCATGTCATGGAGCTCACCGTTCAGACGTTCCTGACCCTCGACGGCGTGATGCAAGCTCCCGGGGGTCCAGAGGAGGACCCCAGCGATGCTTTCGCCCATGGAGGCTGGCAGGCCCCGTTCCCCGACCCAGCGATTGGCGAGTTCGTCACCGAGCTGAACAGACACGCCAGCGCCTTCGTGTTTGGTCGCCGAACGTTCGACATCTTCCGCGGCTACTGGCCTGACCAGACCGACCCGGCCAATCCAATCGCCACAGCGATCAACTCGCTACCCAAGTACGTCGTGTCCAACTCGCTCAGCGAGGCCGAGGTCACGTGGCGCGGCGAGCACCCTGACACCGCTTGCCTCGTCGCCGGCGATGTCATCGCTGCGGTGCAGGCGCTGAAGGACCAACCCGGCGATGAGCTTCAGATCTGGGGAAGCGGCCAACTGCTCCAGACGCTCTTGCGACACGAGCTCGTTGACCGCTTCCGTCTGATGACCTTTCCGCTGGTGCTCGGCTCCGGTCGTCGCCTGTTCAACGCCGGCATCACGCCAACAACGTTGCGTCCCGTCGACCTTGTCGTGACGGATCTCGGGGCCATCCTCGCGACCTACGAACCAGCCGGCCCAGTTCTCGTCGGCGAGATGTGACCCGCTCCCGACCCATCCCTGATCGCCGGCTTGGTGGCATGTGCGCCGAAGGTGCACATGGGTCGGCGGTAGCCTTCCGCCATGGGTCAGCGTCGGGATCTCGTCGAGGCGAAGCGGGACGAGATCTGTGCCATCGTGCACCGCCACCGCGGGCGCTCCGTATCGGTCTTCGGGTCGGTCGCCCGAGGGGACGAGTCTCCCGCCAGTGACATCGACTTCCTGGTGGAGTTCGAACCAGGCAGTTCGCTCTTCGACCTGTTGCACATCAGCGAGGAGCTCGAGGCCCTACTCGGTGTTCCAGTTGACGTGGTGTCCGCTGGTGGCCTCAAGGAGCGGGACGACCACATCCGTCGCGAGGCCGTCCTTCTTTGAGTCGGACCGACGACGAGCGGATCGCCGACATCCTCGAGGCCGCCGGCGAACTGGCGGCCGTGGTCGACGTCGGGCGCGATGAGTTCTCGGTCAGCGTGCTCCACGTGAGGGCGGCCGAGAGGCTGCTCGAGATCATCGGCGAGGCCAGCAACTCGCTATCTGACAGCTTCAAGGCGGCGCACAGCGAGGTTGCCTGGCGTGACATCGGCGCACTGCGGATCCTGCTCGCCCACCATTACCACCGCATCGACCTCGACCAGGTCTGGGAGATTGCGGCCGTGTCGGTGCCCGAGTTGGTCCGCCACCTTCCAACTGGCTGAGCCGAGAAGACTGTGGCTGCTTCACCAGCGGCAGTCCCCTTCGTCTGCTCACCCGGTCGAGGGTCCCGGACCTCCTCGGACTGCTCCCTCAACCACTCCCTTGTTCGATGCATGGCGAGCGACGTCACCGACAGCGACCGGACACGTTGACCGGCCAACGCAGTGGCGATCTCTCTCTCGTAACGTCCACGGGATGAGGAACGACACGGCGAGGGCACGACTGGCGGGCGCAGCGATCGGGGTCGGCACGCTCGTGTCCGTGACGCTGGGGTCCTTCGGCCCCGCTGCCGATGCCGTCACCGAGCCGCCTCCACCGACCATCACCGTCACCCCGAACCCAGTGGCTCAGGGATCGGAGGTGTTGATCACCGTCGGGAACTGCGCAACCGAACCGCGGCTGCACGGGAGGGGCATCAATACGGGGATGCCGGCGCTCTACGAGATCGAGGCGACCCCGAACGGCGACTTGTGGACGGCCACCTTCACCCCTGATCGGACCCACGACCTCTGGATCGTCGCAGAGTGCGAAGGAGCCCCCTTGGCCACGATCCTGCTCGACGTCGACGCGCCGACACTCTCGTTCACGCGAAGTGGCGGGCTCTTCTGGCGACCCAACGACGAGCCCGGTCGGGTGTACGGCACCGACTGCCCGCCCGGAACCGTGGCCACGGTCGTGATCGATCGACTCAACGGGGAGAGCGCGTTCGACGTTGGGCTCGACGAGCTCGGTGACTGGCAACTCGAGTTCGCGCCGCTGGCGCCGGGTGAGACGATCCACGTGAACGCGTCCTGCGGTGATGTCACCTACGAGCCGATCTCGGCCACCAGGGAAACCACCACCTCGACCACGCCGCCGTCGCCGACCACCTCGCCGAACGACGACTCCTCGACCGCTCCGCCCGCAACCCCGAGGCCGTCATCGCCGAACTACACCGGCTGACCTCCTCGGTGGACTCCGCCCGTCGGCGTCCGGTCAACCGACCTCAACGCCACGCTCTGCACCTGAGCACAGCCGAGCCAACCGCACGCTGTGAACGCAACCGCGATCGGATCGGCGCACTCGACGCGCCCAGGCACAACAGCTCAGCAAGGGAGTTCCGCGCCACGGGAGGGATGCACGCTCACAGATAGGCCCCACAGATGGTGTGCACGTTCCAAGGCGCACCTCGGGGAGCGCAAAGAAGGCTCCTGGCCGCATGTCGAGCACCTCGATGGCGAAGCCCTCGAGGAACGAGCCGTCACTTTCCAGGACTGCCAGTCACTCGCCACGGTCGGTGACCTCGATGTCGTTGAGCAACGTTCGGGGGTCACGTACGACGCCGGGGATAGCATCGACCCATGTCAGGCGAAGCGACGCTCGAGGTGCTGGTCACCGAGCACGGCTTGGTGGTCCCAGCTGATGAGCTGGACAAGATCGGGGCCCACCCCGGCGACCGGGTGGTCGTGGTCGCGCGATCAAGCGTTCGGCCGCGGCGGATGCTGGGGGTGGCCCAGTCACCGTCGGGTGCCGCGTTCAGCGATGAGGATCTACGTCAGCTTCGCGGCGAGATGGGTTCGGATATCGGCGACGACCTGGCCATCTGACCGTTGCCGCTCCGCCTTCTCGCCGATACCCAGATCCTCATTTGGTACGTGACCGGACCAGGCCGACTCACCAGCAGGGCTATCGAAGCGCTCAACGCCGAGACCGACGCAGGTGTGAAGATCGGCGTGAGCAGCTTCGCCATGGTAGAGATCGCCTACGCGGTCGAGAAACCACGGAATCCGTTGACCAGTGAGGACGCCGACGCCATCCTCGCGGTCCTCCGAGAGGACGCCTCGCCTTTCGAGGTCGTACCGGTGGACCTGGCCGTGAGCGAACGTGTTCATTCCGTGCCACGCGATGACAATGCCGACCCGGGTGACCGGATCCTCGTGGCTACCGCCGAGGTGCACGACCTCAGCATCGTGACGTCGGACGGCAAGGTCCCGTCGATGACCGCGAACTCGGTGATCTGGTAGCGACGAAACCAGGTTGCTACCTGGGTTGCTACTTCAACCGGCGCCTCAGTTCTCCCCAGCTCCACAACAACACAACAACAACAACAACACCGACACCGACCGATCCGGCGGGTGCTGGAGG
>NZ_DAOLGP010000076.1:0-3740 GCF_035329545.1 Candidatus Neomicrothrix sp. | reverse complement strand
TACCAGGTGGCGCAACCCCCCAAAACTGGTCCCTACCAACTGGCGCACGACACGCAAGTCTTCTGACCAACTCACTGACACCCCCACCGCCCACGTGGGTGTGGTGATGCAGACTTGATGTCGCACATCCGGTCAGTCCAATCCCGTACTGCGGGGTCCTCTTGGAAGGTGCGATGATCCGCCAGAAGCCGTTGGCGTGCCTCTGCCACCAACACCGTGAAGAAGGGCCGCGCACTACCAGTTCGGAGCGCCGCCGTAATCGAGGGGCCCGTTGCCCCAGTCGGGGCTCTCCCCCGGAAAGCCAGAAGGTGGCTCAGCGCCGTCGTACTCCCATTGATCAGACTTAGGCCCAGCCAATCCGATGGCAAATACCCAGCCGCTCGGTGTTCGGCGCCACGCGTACCATGATCCGCCGTCGGGCGAGATCACGACTTCAACACCTCCGTCGCCCGGAAGACCGCGCGAACTGAGGTCACCAACGACTTCCAGGATGTCGGACCGGTAGCCCGTCTCGCGGCGGCCCCACCCCATCTGGCAAATCCCGATCCAACGCAGAGCCCTTTTGGTCTCCTCAAACTCACGTTGGTCGCATTGCTGGCCATCATCATCCACTCCGTCAATGCCCGCATAGCGAACCAGCCGATCCGCCGCCTCCTGCTGCTCCTGCTCTCGCCGTGCAAGGTCCTGTGAAAATTCGTCGACGATGGCAAGCGCCGCACGGAATGAACCTGCCTCGACGGTGCGCTTTGCCCAGAACGGGCTGAACTGGTCGACGAGCATGGCTTGACCGTGAAGCCGGACGACAGTCGCCACCTTTGCACTACAACGATCCCTAAAGTCGGCCGAGTTACGGAGGCCGATCCGCTTGAACGCCATCTCGTAGGCGGCGTAGAGCGCAACCGCGTAGATGAAGGGAAGAACGCCGAGCGTCATCCACGCTGGCATCAGTAGCTGGCGAGCAAGGTCCAGTACATCCTCGTTCGACCAGTTGGTACCAAGGGTGATTACTGCTAGCGCCAGGATCGCAAACCCGACCACACTCAAGCATCCATCGATCAGCTCTCGCGCCTCTGCGGACTCGCTTTGATGCACAGCAAGAGCTGAGGCCCCAGCAAGGATGACCACTATGCCCTGGCCTACGAACTCGACGGGCAACGAAAGCACGTAGCGGTCCGAGAGGAACCCGAAGATAAGCGTCAAGCCGAAGGTCTCCTTCGCCCTCAGCTTGAAAAAGTCAGGCTCCTTGCTCGCCTTTCCGAAGTTGAAGAGCAACACAACGGCCGTGGTGAAGAACCAGAACCACGTGTCCGCAGCGAGCGCGCCGGACCAGATCCCGATCCGTCGGCCGAGGAGGACTAGTCCGAGCGACCAGAGGGCAAGCAACACGAAAATCGGCCAAATCTTGCGACTCAGGAAGTTGCGTACAACGTCGGTTGAGCACCGTCGTCCCGTCGGCCACACGAGCAGCAGGCCAAGGAGGGCCCCGCCCCACAGCAGCGACGCTATCTGCCGGTTATTTAACACGAATCAGACGCGATCTGAGGCTCGTCCGCAACGCTCGCCGCCTCAGCGTCAACGTCGTGGCCCGTCGCCGTGGAGGATGTCGCCGCCGGAATACTCGACCCCGGGGCACGGAAGCTGACAGAAGTCGCAGTTGACCCTCATTCCGACTGTGAAGTCGGGGCCAAGCGAGGCTGCCAATTTAGCCGTTTCCACCGGGATCGCCATCAGACGCGCGTCAGGGTGCTTCGGCTTCGACACCAGCGAGACCTCATGAATGGTGGCGTTGGTGACTCGAACGTGGGCGCGCTCGAGGTAGAGCTGGCCTGCTAGGTGTTTGCCGCAGCTCGCGCTGCCACACACTCGACAGTTCCCATCGTCGTAGACGCCTCCAGGCATCTCGTATAGCCGACCTGGAAGGTGCTCACACTCGGAGACGTCCTGATTGCAGATTGAGCAGAGGCGATCACCGACGAAACCGATTGAGAAGCCGATGCGCATGTGCGCGATATGAACGGGGCATGCGATTTGGTAGCTGGAGCCCGTCCACTGCAACTCGCAACGATCCGAGAGATGGTCACGGGCATATCGCCCGTACTTATGCAGTTCCTCGTGCGCAGCAGCCTCCAGCTCCGTGCCCTCAAGCCAGAAGAACGCAGACGCGGCAGCACCAAGGCAACGCCGGATATGCCCATCCGCGCCGACGTCGTCGATACCGGTAAGCGTGACTGCTTGACCGAATGCACGCCGGGCTGCTCTTCGTCTTTCCTCGCCCGTTGTCAGTACGTGTGACGGAACATCACTCGACTCTTCCGGGATGAGAGTCATCTCGGATCACCTCCAACGCTCGCGCGACCGCATCGCCGTTGCCCTCCGCTTCATACCATTCGGCCGAAATCTCGTTAGTGTCGGCCGACAGCCTCACGCGCACGACCTTGATCCTGACCTGCGTCTTCCCAACTCTCGCAGTCAGCCAGGACTGGACCGCAGCAACTGCACCGCTCGTTAGAAGTCCTAGGGGTCCGCCATAGGATTAGACGCGCGGTGTAGTTTGGGTGGGTGGACATCACCGATGAGGCGCTGACGGACTATTTCGAAGCGGTGCTGCCGCATCTCGATGAGCGGCAACGACGTTTGAACGTGGGTGCTGTGGCGGTGATGTTGGGCCGCGGCGGGAAGACGAAAGTGTCCGAGCTGACAGGCATGTCGCGGTCGACGGTGACCCGGGGCGCCAACGAGATCGAGGCCGGTGTGGAGGTGACCGACCGGGTCCGTGCTGAGGGTGCCGGCGACAAACCCGCGATCGAGAAGCAGCCGGGCTTATGGGACGCGATCGACAAACTGGTTTCGCCAACGACCCGTGGCCATCCGATGTCGACGTTGCGGTGGACATTGAAGTCGACCTACGAGCTTTCACGTGAGGTCACCGACCAGGGCTTCGAAGCGTCAGCCGAGCTGGTCCGACGATTGTTGGCCCAAAACGGCTACTCGTTGCAGGCCCCCGCCAAGGAGGCCGAAGGCAGAACACATCCAGATCGTGACGGCCAGTTCCGCTACGTCGCTGATCTGTCCGAGGCGTTCATCACCGCCGGTGACCCGGTGATCTCCGTGGACACCAAAAAGAAGGAGACGCTGGGGAACAAGTCCAACGGCGGTATCGAATACCAGCCCAAAGGTGAACCGGTCCGCACCGATGTTCACGACTTCCCCGACCCCGTGCTGGGCAAAGCGATCCCCTACGGGGTCTACGACGTGGCCAACAACGAAGGCTGGGTGTCGGTCGGTGACACCGCCGACACCTCCGAGTTCGCTGTTGCGGCGATCGCCAAATGGTGGGACACCCTTGGCAAACACAAGTTCCCCAACGCGAAACGGCTGTTGATCACCGCCGACTGTGGCGGGTCGAACGGCTACCGGGTCAGGGCATGGAAATGGCATCTCGCCCGGCTCGCCCAAGAAACCGGCCTGGAGATCACCGTGGCGCACTACCCGCCCGGCACCTCGAAATGGAACCGGATCGAGCACCGCATGTTCAGCTTCATCACGATCAACTGGCGGGGCCGTCCCCTCACCAACATCCGGACCGTTGTCGAGCTGATCTCAGCAACGACCACCCAGAAAGGGCTGACGATCCAAGCCGCCTACGACGCCCACGTCTACCCCAAAGGCGTCAAGATCACCGACACCTGTAGGGCGCCACTTTCGTTGGTGATGGTGGTGTCATTGGTGGTGGGCACGGG
>NZ_DAOLGP010000075.1:0-3805 GCF_035329545.1 Candidatus Neomicrothrix sp. | reverse complement strand
CCGGACGTATCGACGAAGTCGAACATGTGTCCAGTATGAAGAGGGCCTGTGACAACGAAGCGGGCTGAGTCCCGCTCCTCGAGAAACTTCCGTCCTCCGAGACTCAGCGAACCGCCCCTCTCACCCCACCACCCGGCCAGCTGCTCCCTCACGCCACGACGCGCAGCGAACCGCTACGCCTGAAGTCACCCCAGGGAGGAAAGCACCGCCAACGCGAGCGAGCTGCACGGCGTGCACCGCCGCCGTGCCCCGGCAGTCCCAACGCGCATCCAGAACAGACCAGACCGAAGCGATGTCGTGGCTACGCTGACGGCGCCCCATGAACCTGCGCCACCACCACACCGACTCCGGCGGGCCCCCGGCCTCGATCGACGAGATCCACGACGGCGTCGCCGTGGCATTGGCCACCGTCGAACAGCAGTACACCGCCAACCGGCGGACGCTGGTGACACTGCTTGCGTCGATCGGCCAGCCGGTAAGCCTTCCCGAGATCATGGAGCGCGAGCCGCAGTTGGCCCAGAGCTCGGTGTATCGAAACCTGGGCGTGCTCGAGCAGGCCGGCGTGGCGGTGCGCATCGTCACCAACGACGAGTTCGCCCGCTTCGAACTGGCCGAGGCCCACGGCGGGCACCATCACCACCACCTGATCTGTTCGTCGTGTGGGGCGGTGGAGGACTTCACGTTGTCGAGCGGGGTTGAGGCCACCATCGTTCGGGAACTCGAAGAGTTGGCCCACCGGCACGGGTTTGTCCCCTCAGAGCACCAGGTGGACCTGGTCGGCCTGTGCGCCGACTGCCAGTAGGGGCCGACCGCGTACGCTGCAATGAGAATGGGTATCATCCTTGGATGCACCCCAGCGCCCCCACCCCCAACCATCGGCGTGGATGGGCGCTGCTTGCCTTTGGTGTCACGGCACTCGGTCTGACGCTCGGCGCCTGCAGCTCAACCGACACTGCCGACGCACCGCGCGGCGACTGCCCGGTGGAACCCGTCAGCGTCGTGGCCACCGTCAACCAGTGGGGCCAGATCGTCGAGCAACTTGGCGGCGACTGCGTCACGGTCGACTCGATCATCTCCGGTTCGGCCGCCGATCCCCACGACTACGAGCCGACACCCGCCGACAGCGCCGCCTTCGAGGACGCCGACCTGGCCGTGCTCAACGGCCTTGGCTACGACAGCTGGGCACAGCGGGCCCTCGACCAGGTGGGCGACGGCCCGGCGGTGATCGTTGCGGGCGATGTGGCCGGCCGCACCACCGGCGACAACCCCCACATCTGGTACTCGCCCGAAGCGGTGCGCGCCATGACCGAGGCCATCACCGGTGAGCTCGCCCAGCTCACCCCCCTCGGCCCCGATGCTGGTGGCTACCTCGGCGAGCGATTCGACGCCTGGATGGAATCGCTCCAGTCGTACGACGACGCGATCGACGGCCTGGCGAAGGCGGGGGACGGCGCAACGTTCGCATCGACCGAGCCGGTCGCCGACGACCTGTTGGAGGCGGCCGGCCTGAGCAACGTCACTCCGCCCGGGTACCGGTCAGCGGCACTGAACGAGACCGAACCCTCCCCCTCCGACCTGGCGGCGTTCGACGACCTGCTCGCTTCGGGCAAGGTGGACCTTCTGGTCGTCAACCCGCAGAGTGAAGGCCCGGTGGCCGATCAGCTGCGCCGCAGCGCGGACGGCGATCAGGTGCCGGTGGTCGAGGTCACCGAGGCGGTGCCGGACGACGCCGACGGGTTCGTCGCCTGGCAGGTCGCCCAGCTCAACTCGCTCACCGCTGCCCTGGGCCAATGACGCTGCCCGATAACCCCCGCCCGATGACGCTGCCCGATGGAGACCATCCCGATGAACGCTGTCTCGATAAAGGCCTCCCGATGATCGACCCCAGCAGTGACGACCGCGCCTCCGGTGATGTCGCAGCGCCTCCTGCCGTGCTCAGGGTGCCGGCCGAGGACATCGTCGTCGGGACGAGCCCGGGCGACACGGTGGTTCACCTTGAGGACGTCGCGGTTGCTCGGGGCGGCCGCGAGATCTGGTCAGAGGGCACCTTCGATGTCCCCCGGGGTTGCATCGTCGGGGTGATCGGCCCCAACGGCTCCGGGAAGACGACCTTCCTGCAGTTGCTGATGGGTCTGCTGACCCCGAGCGCCGGCAGCCTCGAGGTCTTGGGCGAGACCCCTCGCCGCGGCAATCCCTGCATCGGGTACGTACCCCAGAACTACACCGCAGCCGTCGGCGACGCGGTGCGCTGTCGCGACCTGGTGCATCTGGGGTTGGTGGGCACCCGATGGGGCACGGGCCACGGAAACCTGGAGCCCGGCAAGCTCGTCGATGAGGCATTGACCGCCGTCGACGCCATGGGCTTCGCAGACGAGCGCATGTCCGAGGTGTCCGGAGGGCAGCAACAGCGGGTGGCGATCGCCGCCGGGCTGGTCAACTCGCCAAAGCTACTGCTGCTCGACGAGCCGCTGGCCAACCTCGACATGCGCAACCAGCGCGAGATCGCCGCGTTGCTCGGCCGGCTCGCCGCCGAGCGGAACATGACCGTGTTCGTCGTCGCCCACGAGCTCAACTCGCTGCTCGAGGTGCTGACGAGCGCGGTGTACCTGCTCGATGGTCACGCCCACTACGACGTGATCGGCAAGGTGGTTGACGCCGAACTGCTCAGCCACCTGTACGGCACTTCGATCGGGGTGGTTCGAACCCCCCAGGGTGACCTGTTCACCCGCAACGCCTGATGGGGCTGCTCGCCGGGATCGGCTATCAGCAGAACTGGATTGACGTGCTCGGTGCCACGTTCATGCGCCACGCGTTTATCGGCGGCACGCTGGTGGCGCTGGCCTCCGGGCTGATCGGCTACTTCGTCGTCGTCCGCCGGGATGCCTTCGCCGCCCACGCCCTGGCCCACATCGGCTTTCCCGGGGCCACCGGCGCGGCGCTGGTCGGGGCGCCGGTCACGCTGGGTCTGGCGGTGTTTTGTGTCGCCGGAGGCCTGGCGATCGGCGCCTTCGGCAAGCGGGTGGATCGCCGGGAGGTGGCCACCGGCACCGTGCTGGCGTTCGCTACGTCGCTCGGCGTGCTGTTTGCCTCGATGGCGACCGACAGCGCCGCCAGCGTCACCAGCGTGCTGTTCGGCAACCTGTTGGCCATTTCCACCGATCAGCTGATCGTGTTCGGTGCGATGACCGTCGTGCTCGTCGTGGCGATGGTCATCATCGCCCGGCCGCTGTTGTTCGCATCGATCAGCCCGGAGGTGGCCGAGGCGCGGGGCGTGCCGGTGCGGGCCTTGGCCATCGCCTTCCTTGTGTTGCTGGCGCTGGTGGTGGCCATGGCCACCCAGGTGGTGGGCACGCTGTTGCTGTTCGCCCTGGTGGTCACCCCGGCCGCTGCTGCGCTGGCGCTGACCGCGCGCCCGGTGGTCGTCGTCGCCGGGGCAACCGCCATCGCCCTGGGCAGCGTGTGGGGCGGGCTGGTCATCTCGGCGATGTTCAACCTGCCGCCCAGCTTTCCGATCGTGTCGCTGGCCTTCGCCACATGGCTGGCCGCGCTGGCCCGCAGCCGGTCGGTGGAGCGCACCGGGCGCGTCGCTCCCGCTCCCGCCTCAACAACGTCCACCGCCACCGCCACCGAACGCGTCTGAGCGGCGCCGGGCGTCCCGCCGCCGAAACCCGCCCGCCGCCAGACGGTTTCGTGGACTCCGTCGAACCGCTCATGGACAAGGAACTGCGCTTTGGCCGCGTCGAGATCGTCGAATCGACACCCGCCCGTGTGCAGGTCCGCTGGACCTACCAATCCTGCGACTTCA
>NZ_DAOLGP010000074.1:0-4167 GCF_035329545.1 Candidatus Neomicrothrix sp. | reverse complement strand
CGCCCTCGGCATCGACCTGACACCCGACCTGTCGGTCGACTTCGACCCGCAGGGTCGGCCCAGCGACATCGGCCCGACACCGAAGGGCCGGGTTCTGCGGATGACAGCGGCGGCGGACATCGCACCGGTCGACGTTGCGCCGGTTGACGTGGCGCCGGGTGCGGTCCCGCCGCCCGCCGCGGAACCGGCCGTGGAGCCGCCGGCGAGGGCGCTCGAGCCCCCCATGGGGACGCCGGCCGCTTCCAGGGCGGAGGCGGCCTGGGCCTTGAGCAGGAACGGTGCCGCCACCACCGGGGCGGCCCCGAAGAGGGCGGCCGGCGCCAGGCGATCGGAGCGCTCGCGGCTGCAGTCGTCGCAGACCTCGGCGTGGCGGTCGATGACCTTCACGGCCTGCTTGTCGAAGGTGGCGATCCCCGCGGAGGAAAGGGTGCGGCGGAGGTTCTCGCACGCCGGTCGCCCCGCCCGCCAGAGCACCAGCGCCCGCACGTTGGTGCCCAGCCGCTTGCGGAGGGTGAACAGGATCTGGTGGGCGTTGTTGGCGGTGGTGCCCAGCTCCTCGGCCAGATCGCCGGGGCCGAGTCCGTGGCGCAGGTGCAGGTCGAGGATGCTGCGGTCACGTTCGCCCAGGGCGGCGGCCGCATCCCACACCAGGGCCACCCGCCCGGCCTGGTCGAGGTGGGCGAGGGGATCGTGGTCGGGGGCGTCGAGGTCGGTGAGGGTGGTCATGGTGTCGTGGTCCAGTGCGACGCTCCGGCGTTCCTTCTCGAGCCGGTTGAGCGACTTGTTGCGGGCGATGCGCAGCAACCAGCCGCCGAAGGCGTCGGGATCGTCGAGCGAGTCGAGTCGGGTCCAGGCGGCGAGGAAGGTGTCCTGGGCCACCTCTCCCGCCGTGCCGGGATCCCGGACGATGCGGCGGGAGAGGTCGTGCACCTTGTCGAACCAGGTGTCGAAGAGCTTGCCGAAGGCCTGGCTGTCGCCGGCCCGGGCCGCTTCGACCAGGCTTCCTTCTGGGGTTCCGGCCATGGTCCTTCCCGCATCGGTTGCGACCTGCATCTGTCTCTAGCGAACCACGACCGGCGTACCGAGGGGAAGCAGCTCGTTGAGTTGGCTGATCACCTCGTTGGGCACGCGGATGCAGCCGTGGGACACATCCTGCCCGATGCTGGACGGGTCGTTGGTGCCGTGGATGCCGATCTGGCCGTCGCCACCGGCGAAGTCGGTGATCACCTCGGAGCGCCCGGAGAGGCCCAGGGCGAACGGGCCGTAGGCGCCGTTGGGGTTGGGGTCCTGGAGCTTGTCGGTCACCGAGAAGAACCCGGTGGGGGTGGGCGAATCGGCGGCCCCGACGGCCACGGGGGTGGTGAGGACCACCTCTCCGTCGTCGAACAGGGTCAGGGTGCGGGCGGCGAGGTCGACCTCGATGCGAGTGGTCACGGCCCGCAGCTCCAGGTCGGCGGCGGCCTCCACCTCGAGCCAGGCCCGGGCGCCGGTCGGCCGGCCGGGCACGAGCACCTCGACCCAACCGGGCTGCTGGGCCGTGACCAGGAGGGCGAGGGCGCTGCCGAACTCGTTGGTGGCGGGCACCGTGCGGCTGGGCGAGCCGGCATCGGGCTGGTCGTGGAGCACGAGGTCGCTGGTGGAGCGGACCACGAAGGCCTGGTCTGCGGTGGCCGGGGCGGTGGTGGAGGTGGTGGCGTCGCCCGAGCCGCCGGTGGTGGACGACGGGGCGACGACCGAGCTGGAGGCCGGGCGCTCGATGGCCTCCGGGCCGGAGCCCGAGCTCGAGCAGCCCGAGCCCAGCAGGCCGGCGGTGAGGGCCAGGGGGGCGAGGGCGGTGGAACGGGGGCGGCGGGTGGGGGTCATGGGAACGCACCTTCAGGGGGGTTGGGGGTGGGTCCTGCACCCGTCCTGACCGGCCGGCCGGGCCGGCCTTAGGGATCTGGGCGGTATTTCTCGGCGAACCCGTTCCCGCCCGCGCCGCCACGCTGAACCCCAGCTC
Source organism: Candidatus Neomicrothrix sp. (assembly GCF_035329545.1). Classification (NCBI taxonomy): domain Bacteria; kingdom Bacillati; phylum Actinomycetota; class Acidimicrobiia; order Acidimicrobiales; family Microthrixaceae; genus Candidatus Neomicrothrix; species Candidatus Neomicrothrix sp. The sequence continues at coordinate 2,168 of NZ_DAOLGP010000074.1, read as the reverse complement.
GGGGCTCGGCTCGCCCACCGTCCACGGGCTGACACCCCGATCGACGTCTACCCGCGCCGTGAACGGCGCCGCTGCCGTCGATCCCGCGATCGAAGGTGCCGCAAGAGTCGGGCGGCGAGCCCGCGGTGAGATGTCGTCGATGTGCAGCGGCGCCGACGCGTTGTGTCGCACACGCCGACGGATCAACTACAGGGGTGCTGTCACCCCTTGCACTTGCCCGTCCCGCCAACGTGACCACGCCGGCGGCCGGGCCGAGACGCCAGAGGATCGATGATCCGTCCGAGCGTCGACATGCCGCCGGGGCCCATCAAAGCCATTCCGCAACCCTGCCAAAAATGGTCCACCCCGGTCGGGCGACCCGCCGGGTCGTAGGAGTAGGTGACGCAATCGACCACCGGGGTCGACGCGCAGTCCCCGCCCGGCTGGGCCACCGACACCAGCCGAGACGCCTCGTCCCAGCTGTACACGCTCGGCAGCGACTCCGGTGCCGTCTGAGACACCAGACCGCCCAGAACGTCAAAGTCGTGCGCCCAGGTGGCGCTACAGCTCGTTCACAAACCGCATTGCCCGTCCCCAGGCCACATCCCGGTCGGGTCCGGGTGCCGCCAAAGCAGACCGAGCGACCGGGACGGTCTTCAGCATGACCTCCAAGCATCCATCGAGACCCTCGCGCCATCTCCCCGAAGAACGCTTCCCGTCGCAACGCCGCGAGCATCGAAGTGAAAGGGGGACGGCAAGAAGTTCGTGTCATCAGCGGCTCGAAGCTGCCACACGACCGCGTCAGAGCCTAGCTCTGCCCCTGATCCCTGGCTCGAGTAGCCTGCGGGCACATCGTCCGTCGGCAACTCGTGTACTGCCGCGGCCCGATCCTCCAGTGTGGCCGAGAACACGATCTCCGGACGCTCACCTCGCGGGCCGTGCCCGAACTGGACCGACCCGATCCTGAACGGTTCGCACGGCGACACCACGACCTCGAGGTGGCCATCGCTGCCCCTCGTCACTCCATAGCTCGACTTGTCGAGCCGATGCCCGCTCTGAGCCACGACGAACAGGACTGCTAGCCCAACAACGATGACAACAGCGACAACGAGCAACAGGATTCGCTTGGTTCGCACGGCCGCCACCTCAGCAGTCCGATCCGAGAGCGCTCTCTGGTCCGGCGCCCGTGAACAGCATCGCGACACCATCTTCAGCGGCGAGCAGCAGCGAGAGCAGCAGGACGGCGAAGGAGCCGAACGTACTCATCAGTATCAATCGATACCACCAGAGCGTGAACCTTGATCGTGCACCGCACCGCTGTGTCGAGGTGCGGCGCATACTAGATGGCTTGAACAAGAATGAGCACAACTGCAATCGGCAACGTCACGACTGCTACTACTAATGACAACGAACGGAGTTCTGAATATTGTTTGCCAGCAAAGTTGTCGGACTCCGTGGGTCGGGGTAGGACCCGAGAGGCCGCCAATGAAATACTGCCGCAGAGCAGAAAGAATAACGAGTACTTGTTCACTAGCAATCAGACCAGGGGACAGCGAGCATGAAATTGCCGATGGCATTGAACATATGAACAATGAATGCTTCGTCAAGGAAGGACTGGTGGCCCGCGAGTCCGAGGAGTCCTACCATCACGGAAAACACCGCCCCTCCGCAGCCACCCTCACGGATATTCACACATACCGAGAGTGCATAGAAGACGCCGCTTGTAGTATTGAATGCCGCCGCCGGGGCAGACGAGAAGCCAAGGGCGGTCTCGGCTGCCACCATGCTCCATCGCCCCGCGTGAAACCAGCCGGACGACGAATCGACACCGTGCCCCTCGAAGTCGAGCGGCAGGGCAGTGGTGATCGGGTTCGTGTCCAGTACTCCGCCTGCAAAGTCAGCTACCGCGTGGGCTTCTTCCGGATGCCGCTCCACGAACGAATCACAGTCAGCATCGAGAACCTGCAGACAAGTGGCACTGCCCTGAGATGCCACCTCGACAATACCGTTGACCAACCCTTCACCCCAGTAGAGGCCTAAGGGGTCGGCCCGGTTTGCAGGATTCCCTCCCACGTATCCGTAGGGTTCTTCGGTGATGGCGACGAGGGGGTCGACGCTGGTGAATTGGCCTGTTGCTGGGTCGTAGTGGCGGGCTCGGAGGTAGATGTAGCCGGTTTCGGTGTCGTGGT
>NZ_DAOLGP010000073.1:0-4467 GCF_035329545.1 Candidatus Neomicrothrix sp. | reverse complement strand
CGTTCCTTACCGTGACTCAGATCTGATGGATGCGAAGCGTCGGTCACCTCTCCTGAGACGTTCACGGGCCGTCCAGAAATCTGTCGCCTTGAGACTTTCCCGCTGGGGTTCATGCAAGCGGCTGGCTCGCGTGCGACGTAGACCGAGGCGCAGCCGCGATGATGGACCGACTCGCGTGGCTGGTGCTGTCGCTGCTCACTACGGGTAGGGGGTGTGCAACGACCATGGGCGACAAGGCACCACACGATGAGTTCGAGGAGTTCTTTCGTTCTGTCGAACCGCGCCTGCGACCGGCTCTGGTTGCGTCGTTGGGACCCGACCGGGGCCGCGACGCATCTGCGGAGGCGTTGACTTGGGCATTCGAGCATTGGGGCCGCGTCCTCGGCCTCACCTCACCGGTGAGCTACCTGTACCGGGTCGGTGTCAGTCGCACCCGGCAACGCAAGGATGGCTCGAGCCGAACAGTTTCCGGGTGCCCGAGGTGGAACCGGAGCTGGCCGCCGCGCTGTCGGAGTTGACCGACCGGCAGCGAACGGCGGTGGTGTTGGTGTCGGGCTACGGCTGGACGCTGCGCGAGGTCGGCGAACTGGACGACATTTCACCCTCAACCGTAGCGGCCCATCTGCGGCGAGGCCTGGAGCAACTACGCAATCACCTTGGAGTCGACCATGAACCCCTCGTTTGACGAACGAATCAAAAACCTGGTGGAGGCCCAGGCGCCCCCGATCGGTCTCGATGAGGTCACCGGAAGCGCTCCAGCCGACGGCGCTCCCGACAATCGGCCGCCCAGAACCCGTCGGCTTCTCCTGGCAGCCGCCGGGATCCTGGTCATGGCCGGGTCGGTGGTCCTTCTCGTCAATCGAAACGGCGAGAGTCGCGTGCAGACCGACGAGCCTCAACACACCCCTGCCTCGTCGGCCCCCGGCCGCGACGAACCCGGCAGCCCCACCAGCATTTACAACGGGAGTCGGCTACCGGTGCCGTGGGAAACGCTCCCGCCGCCGCCGCTCGCACCTAGGGAGGGTGCCACCGTTGCCGGATCCGACCGGTGGGTCCTGGTATGGGGCGGCACCGGCGAAGACGGCGTCGCACTCCGCGACGGGGCGATCCTCGACCTGACAAGCAAGACCTGGGCTTCGCTGCCCCCAGAATCAGCCGTGAACGGCGCCGTTCCTGCCACGATCGGCGCCAACGCGGTCTGGGCCGATGACCGGTTCCTTCTCGTTGGTGGAACTACCGAAGGTCGGGTCCAATCCGGGGACGTTGCCGCTCTCGACCCGACCGACCCCCAACCCGCATGGCAAACGACCGGAACGATCACCGAGTCGGTCGGGATGTGGTCAGCTGTCGCCTGGGACGGCAACCGAATGATCCTCTCCGGCGGGATTGCCAGCGAAGACGGAGGGTGGTGGGCCAACACCGTCTACTTCGATCCCGGCACCGGCATCACCACGTCCGGCCCCGAAGCGCCTTGGCCGATCGCCGGGGATCCCTACATGACGGGTATGCAGGTCGGCACCGCCGTGGCCACCAACAAGGGCGAGCTAGTCGCCGCCCAGTTGTCACTCGCCGGCTCACGTGTCGAGGGCGGCAAGGTTCCGGACGGCGGTCGCGGGGAGTTGGAGCTGGCGACTCTCGGCCCGGATGGCTGGGTGGTGAACAAACCCATCGACCTTGGACCGATCTCCGTCGTGCCCGATCCCCCAACCATCGCCGTCTCCAACGATGGGCGAACCGCTTTGATCGGTGCCGACCTCGACAACGACACCGCCATCGTGGTCGACCGGACCTCCAACACCGTCGTCGCCCAGCAACCCATCCGTGACCTCGGCTGCGACGGGCCACCCCACCTCGGAGCAGCCGGCACCTACTGGCTGGTCAACCGCTGTGAAGTCTGGGAGATCCTCAACGAGTCAGGTGAACCTCAGGTTGGTACCGCTCCCGAGTTCCGACCCGGTGTCGGCATGCTCGTCCAAGCAGGACACAGGCTCATCGCCCTCGACTTTGGTAGCACCAAGGCCAACCCCAACGCCGAGCCAAGCGACCCTAAAACTGTCATCTGGAACCCAAACCGCTAGCTGAAACCGACAACGAAGCAGCCACCCCAAGCAACGCAGCCGGGCTTAGCCCAGCCGCCCATGACGAGACGTCAATGCGCGGTGCCCATGGCTGACCCCATCGCGAACAGCAGCCAGTCACGCCGTTCAGAACCGCTCACATCTGAGAATCTATCGGGCGGCGGCGGGGCTTCTGAGTCACGGTAATACTTCTTACCGGGACTCAGAACTACTGATGGTGTAGCGCTCTGGTGTCGCTGTTGGGCTGGCGGGGGTGGGCGAGCTGCGATGATCGGTGGATCGCTTCGCATGCTTTTGTAGATGAGTCTCGTCGTGGTGGCCGGTACATCGTTTGTGCGTCGGTGGTTCTGCCCAGCGAGCTGGCCACGGTCCGCAAGATGATGCGTTCCCAGTTGTTGTCGGGCCAGGCTCGGTTGCATTTCAAGACCGAGAAGCCATCGCGTCGCCGTGCGTTGCTGGCTGTGATCGCGGAACTGAACCTGACCACGCTGGTGTACGAGTCCAACCGCAAAGAGGCCGACGCACGCCGGTGGGCTCTTGGGCAGCTGCTGGCGCATCTGGCCGGGGTAGGCGGGCAGCGGCTCGTTATCGAGGCACGAGAAGCTTCGCAGAACCTGGTCGAGCGGCAGACCATCACAGCGGCTCTCACCCGCGGGCGGGGTCCTGCCGGGTTGTCCTACGAACACATGCGCCCTCACGAGGAGCCGATCCTGTGGGTGTCCGACGCTGTTGCCTGGGCCTACGGTGCCGGCGGTGACTGGCGGCGCAGAGTGACACCGGGTGTGGTGCTCGACTCTTCCTGAACGCGCAAAACCCCGGCCACCGACCGTCCGGACGGGTTCCGGGGTTCACTTCCGTGACCGAATGGCCACGGCAGAACCCAGTATCCACCCGTTACGCGCTGATAGCAACCCGCCCGGAGCCCTCCCCACAGCGCCCGCGCGCTTGGCGACAGGCCAACTCCCGGCTGTGTGCAGCGAACGCTCAGCACAGAACTGACCGATGAGAAGCGCCGACCCTCCTATTCGCCCGCAGATATCGGGCTGAGCGCACAAAAAACGACCGCTTCATGTACGACGCCACCGTCTCACAAACGAACGTTTTTGAGACAAGCAGCGCCCCGGCCATTCCGGCCCAACTACGGCGCCCCGGAACCGCCGCATTCGGGGCTGCTGCTGGGCGGGACTATGCAGCGTGCGACTGGGGCCGATCTCGGGCGGGGGAGGCGGGCCAACGGAAGGGAATACGTGGCGGCGATATGTGCGAATCGGCACCGCTGCCTGAGAGTTGCCTTCGAGTTTCGGGCGGCAGCTTCGTGCGTGCCGGCGACGCTGATCCCCTGACCGGGACACTCCGTGTCCGATTGGATGCGCCAACAGCATTGGGAGGTGCACTCGCTTCAAGTGAGGGCACCCGATTCGGCGGGTTGACGCCCACCCATGATCCCGGCAAATGGTCGACTATGCTTCATTCAAGCAGGGATCGGAGTGGCGCGAGCGCCGCCAGGCGATCGTCTTGCGTTCATCTGTGAGGCTGACATGGAGGTCAGGTTGTGAGGATCAATCGTGTGGGAGTCTTCGCAGCGGCTTTTGGTTTGTTGCTTGGGTTGTCGGGGCCTGTGGGGTCGTCGGTGACGCAGGCTGAACCCGAGTCGTACATAATTTGCACGCAGGGTACGGCTGACGAGGGCAAGGATCCGATCGACCACCCGATCGCTGCTCCTTGGGGTCCTGCTGCGCAGGCCCTGGAACCGGGAGACCCGCTGCCGGAACCAGATACCGACCCGGACAACATCATCGAGCCCCCAATCACCAACGGGATGATCGTCGAGGGTCGAGGCGCAGGTGAAGGAACGACCTACAAGATCACGATCGACCCCACCTGTGGCCTATCCCCCATTACGCCAGCCCCAACAGCACCACCGAAGCCGTACATAATTTGCACGCAGGGTACGGCTGACGAGGGCAAGGATCCGATCGACCACCCGATCGCTGCTCCTTGGGGTCCTGCTGCGCAGGCCCTGGAACCGGGAGACCCGCTGCCGGAACCAGATACCGACCCGGACAACATCATCGAGCCCCCAATCACCAACGGGATGATCGTCGAGGGTCGAGGCGCAGGTGAAGGAACGACCTACAAGATCACGATCGACCCCACCTGTGGCCTATCCCCCGTTACGCCAGCCCCACCAAGCAGTCCCGCCGAGCCTGCACCGTCCGAGACGGCACCACCAAGCGGCCCTGCCCCTTCGGTGTTGAAGCCGTCATTCACCGGGTGAATGGTCGCCGGTCCTTGCGGCTATAGACAAGCCCAGTTCGAACGGCTTCACCGAAAGATTGATGAGCCAGCGCTTACTACCTTGACCACAGAGATAGCCAGGGTACGGGAT
>NZ_DAOLGP010000072.1:0-4704 GCF_035329545.1 Candidatus Neomicrothrix sp. | reverse complement strand
CCATACCAGGTGGCGCAAACCCCCCAAAGTGGTCCCTACCAACTGGCGCACGACAATCCCAACTCGCCGTACGCCTACCTCATGCTGGGCGAGTTTTTCTCCGACACCTGCGCCGTCGCGGTCTTCGATGACCAGCTGATCGGTTTCGTCACGGGCTTCAGGCTTCCGACTGACCCCGAGCCGCTCTTCATCTGGCAGATCGCAGTAGCCGACTCCGCCCGCGGCAGCGGGCTTGGTGGACGCCTGCTCGACGAGGTGGCCAATCGCCCCTCCCCTCCCCGGATCCGGCACCTGGCCGCCACCGTCACCCCGGACAACGAGGCTTCCGACCGACTGTTCCGGGCCTTCGCCGACCGCTGGGGCGCCGCGTGCGAGGTCGAAGAGCTCTTCGAAGACGGCGACTTTCCGCCCGGCGATCACGCGCCGGAACTCCGCTACCGCATCGGGCCGCTCTAACCAGGCCCGCCCGGGGTGGGCGCACGCCAGCGCCTCCCCGTGGTGTGCATGCGACGGGGTTCATCGTCGCATCCGATGTTCGGGCTTCTGCGGGCCCTGGACATCGACGAAGTATCCGGCCCGCTCCCAACAACTCCCCAAGCAGCTGATTCCAATCATGAGTATCTCCGAACCCACAATTCAACCGACCAACGGTTCCGATTCCGCCACGGCGATGACCAACGGTGCCGCTTCCGGCGCTGCGACGCCCGGCATCTACGACCGGCGCGAGTCTGAGGTGCGTTCCTATTGCCGTTCGTGGCCGACCGAGTTCGTCTCCGCAACGGGATCCACGCAGACCGACACCGCAGGTCGCACCTACATCGACTTCTTCGCCGGCGCCGGTGCCCTCAGCTACGGCCACAACCACCCGGTGATCAAGGAGGCACTGATCGAGTTCCTGGCGGGAGACGGGGTGATGCACAGCCTCGATACGCACACGACGACCAAACGCACGTTCCTCGAGACCTTCGAGCGGCTGGTCCTTGAGCCCCGCGGTCTCGACTACAAGGTGATGTTCCCCGGCCCGACCGGAACCAACGCCGTCGAGTCGGCGCTGAAGCTGGCCCGAAAGGCCACCGGCCGCGACTCGATCATCAGCTTCACCAACGCCTTCCACGGCATGACGCTGGGGTCGCTGGCCATCACGGGCAACGCAGTCAAGCGAAGCGGTGCAGGCGTGCCGCTGACCAACACGGTCGCCATGCCGTTCGACTCCTACGTCACCGACGACTCGGTCGACACGATTGCGTTTCTCGACCAGTACCTGACCGACGGCGGCAGCGGCGTCGGCCTTCCGGCCGCCTGCATCCTCGAGACCGTTCAGGCCGAGGGCGGTATCAACCCCGCATCGGTCCGCTGGATCCAGCGCCTGGCCGAGCTGTGCCGCGAGCACGGCATCCTGTTGATCATCGACGACATCCAGGTGGGCTGCGGCCGCACCGGCCCCTTCTTCTCCTGGGAGGAGATGGGCATCGAGCCCGACATCGTCTGCTTGTCCAAGTCGATCAGCGGCTCGGGCCTGCCCCTGGCCCTCGTGCTCATCAAGCCCCGCTACGACGTGTGGGAGCCGGGCGAGCACAACGGCACGTTCCGGGGCAACAACTCCGCCTTCGTCACCGGCACCGCCGCCCTCGAACACTTCTGGGCCGACGACGAGCTGACCAAGCAGGTCGACGCCAAGGCAGCATTGGTCACCAAACACCTCGAGGCGCTGGCCGAGGCTCACCCCGGCGTGTTCGAGGACGTGCGTGGCCGTGGCCTGATCCAGGGCATCGAGTGCCTCGACCCCGAGATGGCCGGCCGCATCGCCGCAGAGGCCTTCGACCGGGGCCTGCTGATCGAGACCGCCGGCTTCAACAGCCAGGTCGTCAAGATCCTGCCCCCGCTCGTCATTGCGACCGAACTACTCGAAGCGGGCCTGCACATCCTCGAGGCGTCGGTCGAGGCTGTCGTCGACGCCGAGGGTGCCGAGCTGCTCACCCGCGACCCACAGACGATTGGAGACCGCTCATGATCGTTCGCAACCTCGCCGACCTGGAGAACACCGAACGCGACGTGCGGGCCGACACCTGGAAGTCGCGCCGCCTGTTGCTCGCCGACGACAAGATGGGCTTCTCGCTGCACGACACTGTGCTGTACGCCGGCACCGAGACCGAGATGGAGTACCAGAATCACTTCGAGGCCGTGTACTGCATCGAGGGCAAGGCGACGATCGAGAACTGCGCCACGGGCGAGGTTCACGAGATCACCCCCGGTGTGATGTACGCCCTCGATCAGCACGACCGCCACATCGTGCGGGTGATCGAGGACTTTCGGGTGGTGTGCGCCTTCAACCCTCCGTGCACCGGCGCCGAGACCCACGACGAGAACGGCGTCTACCCGCTGCTCACCGTCGACTGAGAAGTCGACAAGGACCCCGTGCTGTGGGGCGAGCCGACCCACGGCCTCGGCCCGCTGAGCGCCGAGCAGCTGCAGCGCTTCGACGCCGACGGGTTCGTCGTCATCGAGGATGTCATCGGCCCGGCAACGATCACCGCCTGCCTGGCCGAGCTGGCCGATTCTGAGGCCGACCCTCGCCGGACGACAACCACCGCACGTCGCTGAAACGTCAGACGTACGGGGTCCCGCAGAACGACGACCTGGCATGGCTCACCGAACGCGGCCGCCTGGACGTGTTCGAGGGCGACCCGGGGTCGGTCGTGTTCTTCGACTGCAACGTGATGCACGGCTCACCGGACAACATCACCCCGGCGCCGCGCACCAACGCGTTCTTCTGTTACAACGCCGTCGACAACGCGCTTGTCGAGCCCTTCGGCGGCACCGCGCCCCGCCCGAACCACATCGCCTCGAGAGCGTTCGCTGCGGCGTAGCGAGCGACCGCTACCCTGACCTCCGCTGATCGCTCAGGCGGGGAGAACACCACATGAACGTGTTCCGCTGGGATCGGGGCAGCGCGACGTGATCCGAGGTGGCATCGCTTGGAACTGGCGATTCGCTGGGTTCGGCGCGGCGATGGGACTGGTTGCAGTCGTCATGGTCTTCGCCGGAGAGGTCCTCACCGGCACGTACCTACTGATCGGATCCGTTCCTGCGGCGGTTGTCGGGCTTGCGCCGCAACGCGACGCCAGAAGGCCGGTACTCATCGTTGGGGTCCTCTTCGGAGTCTCCATACTGCTCGGCTCGATCCTGGCGGTGTGGGTACCGCTCGCTGTCGTCGGCATGTTCGTCGTTGGGTACCTGGCAGCCCAGGTTGCGGCGCGGAAGCCGGCGGGGGTTGTGGCCCTCAGCGTGATCCTGCCGCTGACGGCGATTGGGCTGACCTATCAGGGGATCGCAGACTCGGCGAAGGTCGCCGGTCTCATGATTCTGGGAGCGATCGGTTCATACATCTGGGCCCTGGTTCTGCCCGAATACGAAGGCGACGTCCCTCAACAGCCACAGATGACACCGGCTGAGGCCAAGCGCTACGGCCTGGTCCTCGGGGTTGCGGGAGCTGTGTCGACGCTGGTCGCCTTCGCTCTCGATGTCGACTTCGTCGGCTGGCTGGTGGGGTCGACCCTGCTGGTGATCAGGCCAACCTGGGACCTGCTGAGCGCCCGAGGCATCGGTCGTGTCATCTCGGTGATCGTGGGCGGGGTGGCGGCGGCGCTCCTCCTTCTTGCAGACCTGCCCACTCCGGCGATCGCCATCGTGCTCTGGTTGGTGCTCGTGACGATGGCGGCGACGTCGGCAAGCCGCTGGTACGTCACGCCGGCATTCACGTCGTTCTTGATCCTGTGGGCGCTCCTCTATGGCCAAGCCGAACGCAACGGCGTGAAGGTCAAGCTCGACGAGCGGGTCGTGGACACGGTGATCGGAGTGGCGGTGGCGTATCTCGTGTCCGGGGCGTTCTGGCTGTGGGGCCGCGGCGCTGCGAACCGACGGCACGACGTGTCATAGAAGGCCCGACGCGCCACGGGCCTGCGGCTCGAAGCCCGGCTCACACAAACCCAGCACCGCCAGTAGGGTCCCCGTCTTGATCGAGGAGGATGCCTCATGAGCGAGCCCGGGTTGGACCCGTCCGAGTTTCTGAACCCAGATGTGATCCCCCCGGACGTGGAACTCGCCGAGCTGGGCAAGGACGTCGGTGCTGCCGCCGACACCCCCTTGGAGGACATCAACCCGGCGAACCCCCACCTGTTCACGTCTGAGTTGTGGCGCGATCACTTTGGGCGGCTGCGGGCCGAAGACCCGGTTCACTTCAACGAGATCGAATCTGCGGGTCGCTACTGGTCGATCATGAACTACGACGACGTCCGGGCCATCGATGGCGACTGGCAGAACTTCTCGTCGGCGAAGGGCATGACGCTGGGGCTTCGCCCGACCCCCGAGAACAATTCGATGTTCCAACGGATCACGCCGTTTATCTCGATGGACCCCCCAGAGCACACCGCACAACGCAAGACGGTGCGATCGATTGGGGCACCGGGCAGCGTCCGCAATCTTGAATCGCTGGTACGCGAGCGCACCGTGAAGGTGTTGGAGTCGCTTCCCGACGGCGAGACGTTTGATTGGGTCGAGACGGTGTCGGTCGAGCTGACGACGCTGCTGTTGGCCACGCTCTTCGACTTCCCCATGGAGGATCGACGCAAGCTCACCCGTTGGTCCGACGTCGTCTTTGCGGTCCCCCGACCGGGCGGCGTGGTCGAGACCCGCCTACAGAAGATG
>NZ_DAOLGP010000071.1:0-4819 GCF_035329545.1 Candidatus Neomicrothrix sp. | reverse complement strand
TCGTCGAGATCGTCGAACGAACGGGCGAGCCGCCGGAACGTCCGGGTGTAGTCGAGCCGGTCGTCGGCCATCACGCCGAGCAGGTCTGCGAACAGCTCCGGATCGGTGGGCGCTGCGACGAGGCCGAGCTTGGCCTGCATGCCGGCGCGCCATTCAAGGTCGTAACGCGTGGCGAAGCGGTTGAGCGAGTCGGTGGCGATGGCGATGGCGGGATGATCCGTCGGCTCGTCGGTCTGGTCGCCGGGCTGGTCGTCGAGTGGGCGACCGACCTCATCGGCGATGAGCGGAAGCAGGGCCTCAGCGAGCCGGGCCAGGTTCCACGTGGCGATCGGAGGCTGATTGCGGTAGGCGTAACGACCGGCGTGATCGATCGAGCTGAACACGGTCGCCGGGTTGTATCGGTCCATGAACGCGCACGGCCCGTAGTCGATGCCCTCGCCGGAGATCGTCATGTTGTCGGTGTTCATCACCCCGTGGATGAACCCGGTGAGCATCCATCGGGCCACCAGCTGGGCCTGGGCTCCGACCACCGCATCGAGAAACGCCAGGTAGGGCGTCTCGGAGGCGGCCGCTTCCGGGTGGTGGCGGGCGATGGCGTAGTCGGCCAGCCGCTGCACCAGCCCATCGACGCCCAGCCTGGCGGCGTACTCGAAGGTGCCGACCCGGAGGTGGCTGGCGGCCACACGGGTGAGCACGGCCCCCGGTTCGGCCAGGTCGCGGCGCACGGACTCGCCGGTGGTAACGACCGCCAGGGCCCGGGTGGTCGGCACCCCGAGCGCCGACATGGCCTCGGCGACCAGGTACTCGCGCAGCATGGGGCCGATGGTCGCCTTGCCGTCGCCCCCGCGAGCGAACGGGGTGCGGCCCGACCCCTTCAGGTGCACGTCGAGGCGTCGGTCGCCGGGGCCGACCAGTTCGCCGAGCAGCAACGCCCGACCGTCGCCCAGGCGCGGCGAGTAGTTGCCGAACTGGTGACCGGCGTAGCTCATGGCAACCGGTCGTGCCCCGACGGGGACCCGGTTGCCGGCCAGCGTGGCCACGCCGTCGTCGCTGCAGAGTGCGTGCGCCTTCAGGCCCAGCTCGGCGCCGAGCGGCTCGTTGAGCGCCACGATCTGCGGATCGGGCACCGCGGTTGCCGCCCACTCGACGACGAGCTCGGGAAAGGCGCGTGCGAAGCCATCGTCGAGGTTGATCACCGGGTCGAGTGTGTTCGCTGGGGATTCGAGCCCGTTGGATGACGACACCCCGGTCGGCTGTGCCCCGGTCGGCTGTGCCCCGGTCGGCTGTGCCTCGGTTGGCTGCGCCTCGGTCGACTGCGCTTCGGGTGGCTGCTCGCCGGGCTGATGGCCGGACGTGGAGACGGGGGTGGGCATGGTGCGTTCCTTCTCGCTCGGCACAGGGGGTGGCGGTCGGGTCGGGCGGTCCAGTGTGCCCCGGGCCGATAGGTTGCGCCCATGAGCCAGGTTGCACCGGACACCCACCAGATCGATGATGAAGCCCGACCCGGCGCCTGGGCGGCCGACACGTCGCTGGACGTGATCGAGGTAGTCGGCCCCGACGCGGTCGGATACCTCCAGGGGCAGCTCAGCCAGAACGTGTCCGGCTTGGCGGTGGGGGCGTGGGCGCCGTCGTTGCTGCTGGAGCCCCAGGGCAAGATGTGCGCCTGGATGCGCGTGCACCGGGCGGCCGACGACACTGTGCATTTGGTGGTCGACGCGGGTTTCGGCACGGTGGTCGAGCAGCGGTTGCGTCGCTTCTGGCTGCGGACGAAGGCCGAGCTGTCGACACGGTTCAATGTGCCGACGCTGGCCGTGCGCGCCTGGCCGGACGGTTTGGCCGTGCCTGCAGCCGAGGACGTCACACCCGGCGGAGCCGACCCGATCCTGGTGGCGCCGGCGCCGTGGCCGACGCACCCGGGCTTCGATCTGATCGGCGACGGGGCGACCCTCCCCGACGACGTCGTCAGGCTCGAGGGTGATGCGGGGCGTCAGGCGCTGGAACGGGCCCGGGTGGCCAGCGGCGTGCCGGCGATGGGCACCGAGATCGGGCCCGACACCATCCCGGCTGCGGCCCGGGTGGTCGAGGCCTCGGTCGACTTCACCAAGGGCTGCTATACCGGCCAGGAGTTGGTGGCGCGCATCGACAGCCGGGGCAACGTGACCCCCACCCGGCTGGTCCTCCTCACAGGCGACGGCGAGGTGCCGCAACGGGACGCTGCGCTCAGCGTCGACGGCACCGACCGGGCCAGCGTCACCACGGCCGTCCCCGCCGCCGGGGAGGGGTGGACAGGTCTGGGATACCTGCATCGCACCGTGGACACGCCGGCAGAACTCACCCTGGCCGACGGGCAACCCGTTCACGCTGTCGACCCGGGCTAGAACCCGAGCCGAGCCACCGGTCGGGCTCAGTGATGGGCACCGAGTGACGGATGTCAGCCATCGAGCGGTGATCCAGACGCGTCGTCGGCGCCGAACTTCCCTCGATGAAACACTCAACCATCATCGTCGGTGCCGGTATCGGCGGGCTTTCCGCCGCCTGGGCACTACGTGACGACCCCGATCTGTTGGTGCTCGACGGCGGCGATCACGTCGGTGGACACAGCGACACCGCCGTCGTGCGGCCGGATGGGCCCGACGGCCCGGAGGTGGCGGTCGATACCGGCTTCATCGTCCACAACGACCTGACCTACCCCAACCTCGTCGCCCTGTTCGAGCATCTCGACGTCGAACGTGCCCCGAGCGACATGTCCTTCGCCTTCACCGGAGGCCCGGCCGCCGGTTCGAGGGGCGGCGAGGCCGAGTACTCCGGTTCGCTGGGTGGCCTGCTGGGCCACGGCGGCTGGCACCGACGCAGCAACCTTCGGCTGACCCGGGACATCGTCCACTTCGGTCGGGTGGCGGCCGCCGCGTCTGCGGACGGCACCGACCACATCACGCTGGCCGAGCTGTCCGCCCGATTCTCGCCCGAGTTTCGCGATCGCTACCTGTACCCGATGGCGGCCGCCATCTGGTCCTCGCCGGACATCGACGTCGCAGCGATGCCCGCCCGCTCGCTGATCGCCTTTTTCCACCAGCACGGCCTCTTTCGCCTGCGGAACCGCCCCCGGTGGTCGACGCTGGCCGGTGGCAGCGCCAGCTACGTCGACGCGCTGGTCGGCTCGCTCGCCGGCGAGGTTCGTCACGGCGTGTCGGTGTGCAGCGTCACCCGGGTGGGCGACGCCGTCGTCGTCTCCGCGGCGGACGGACAGTCCTGGAGCGCCGACCGGGTGGTGCTCGGCACCCACGCCGACGTCTCCCTGGCCTTGCTTGGCGACGATGCAACCCCCACCGAGCGCGACGTTCTCGGCCGGTTTCGTTTCAGCCCCAATCGGGCATACCTGCACTCCGATCCCTCATGGATGCCGCGCCGACGCAGCCACTGGTCGGCCTGGAACGTCTCGGGGACGCCATCGGAGGAGGTCACGGTGACGTATTGGATGAACCGTCTGCAGCCGCTTGAGTGCGACACCGACCTGTTCGTCACCTTGAACCCCCCGACCCGTCCCGAGTGTGTCCTGCGGGTGCGGGACTACACCCATCCGGTGATGTCGGCGGAGTCGGCCGCCGCCCAGCGGGTGCTGCCGACGATTCAGGGCCTCGGCTCGGTGTGGCATTGCGGCGCCTGGTGCGGCTACGGCTTTCACGAGGATGGGGCCGAATCCGGCCTTGCCGTCGGACAGGCGCTCGGCGGCGACGTGCCCTGGGAGCTCATCCGACGCGTCGACCGGCCGGCCTCGATCGTCACCGAGACGGCCCGGGCGAAGGAACTGGTATGAACTCGGGCTCGGTCGAACTCGGCGGCCTGGCCTCCGGGTGGTACGTCGGTCGGGTCCGCCACGTGCGCCATCGCCCGGTGACTCACCGCTTCGACTCTTCGATGATGATGGGCCTGTTCGACCTGGACGAACTCGATCGACTCGACGCCGAGGTGCGCGGCTTTGGGGTCGACCGCCATTCGCCGATCGGCTTTCATACCGCCGATCATGGCGCCGCCGACGGGTCGCCGCTGCGCCCCTGGGCGGTCGAGCGGCTCGCCGACGCCGGCATCGACGCCGCCGCAGCGGAAGGGCCGATTCGCCTGCTGTGCATGCCGCGCACCTTCGGGTTCGGTTTCGACCCGATCACCGTCTGGTTCCTGCATTTTGCCGACGGGACCCCCAGCGCGTTGATCCACGAGGTGCGCAACACCTTCGGCGACCGACACGCCTACGTGGCGCCGATCGACGACCCCCAGCACACTCCTTGGCGCCAGCGCGCCGACAAGACCATGCACGTCTCCCCGTTCTTTGACCGCGACGGCCGCTACGACTTTCGGATCGTTCCGCCCACAGCCGACGAGGGTTCCCCGGTGTCGGTCCGCATCGTCTACGGCGACGATGACGGCCCGTTGCTGACAGCGTCCTTTGCCGGGGTGCGCCGGCCCTTCACCACGCTGGGCACCCTCGCCGCCATCGCCCACACCCCGGCGGTGGCCCACAAGGCCATCGTCGGCATCCACGTCGAGGCGCTGCGCATCTGGCGCAAGGGCGTTGCCTACCGCAGCGTTCCCGAAGCGCCGCAGCGTTCCACGACCGCCGGCAGCGGCTGCCCGGTCGGCGCCCGCCGCTACTGCAATGTCCGTTCACCCAACAGCACGATCGACCGAATCCCGAAAGGAAGCTCCCGATGAGCGCCACCTCGAACCGGCTCGCCGCCGGCCTTGCCCGAATGATTGCCGGGCGTGTCAGCACCGGCACCCTGCACCTGACCGCCCCTGATGGCACCCGCAGCACCCACCGCGG
>NZ_DAOLGP010000070.1:0-4894 GCF_035329545.1 Candidatus Neomicrothrix sp. | reverse complement strand
CAAATCGAGGCGGTCGAGCGCGCGGACTCACGAGGCCGCCGTGTTACGGAGCCGGCGTCATTCGTAACATTCCACCCCCTGGTATCGTTCGGACCGCAGCCAGGTCATCTCAAACGCCGCCTGATCGTTCTCGCTGCCTACGTTGCCGGACACGTTGGCCTCGGTGCTTTGAACCGTCCATCGATACGAGTCCTCATACTCACCAAAGTCAGGTTCGGCCGGACGATATTCCAGGGAAACTTGCGGGAATGCGTCCCGCACGATTCCAAGGGTCGCTGCCGGGTTGACCCCATCCACTGACCCGAGCTCAGCCGGAAAAGACGCCGAAGCCAGGTTTCCCGCCTCATCCATGCTCAGGCGAACGTTGTCGGCCTCCCAGCGCGCCGACGTTCCCGGGGTGCACTCCGACTGCTCATTGACGGTTACCTCGTCCGGCGGGGAATCGAGCGCCGCACTCACCGCCTCGATCGCCTCATCTCTCTGCGTGCCGAACGGCAGCGACACCAGGCCCTCGGCCGACCACTCGAAGGGCAACTCCAGCGCTTTCGGGGGTGGCTCGGTGGTTTCCGGTGTTTCTTGGCCGGCCTCGTCGGCGGCGGCCTCGGTCGGCTCGGCTGTCCGCTCGGGCTTGCCGGATGCCGCTGCCGCGCGCCCGCTCGCAGTCACCTCACCGGACCCTGCGCCACTGCCGCGTAGCGCCAGGCCCAACACCAGCACCGACGCCGCCAGGAACACCAACGCCAGCGCCGTCAGCAACAGCCACCGACGACGTTTCTCTTCAGGTCCAGCTGATATCCCAGTGGGGGAAACCGTCAGTTGCTCCGCAGCTGTCGCGGTGTCCTCGGGCGTGTCGACCATAGGGTCGAAACCTAGTTCAAAGGTCGGTGCCGATCCTTGCCGAAGCGCTCAGCGAGCCGTTAATCGGATCAGCCCGCCCACCATCCGCCCTCGGTCGGGGCCTGATCGGGAGCGCTCTCGACGGCGAGAACCTCCGCTTCGACGACGTCCTCACCGCCCGAGTGCGGAGCCCAGGGTGAGCTACCCGGAGTGGCAGCGGGCTGGTACGCCGCCGTCTGGCCGTACGCTTGGGTCTGCTGCAGCGGCGGCGCCAACGCCTGCGGCGGCGCGGGGATCGCCGTGGGCACGATCGGTGCGGGTGCCATCACGCCCGGAGACTGCGAGGTTACCGACATGGCTGCACCACCGAAACGGCTGTTGTATTGCGATGCGCCGAGGGCGCCCCAGATGATCGAGCCGATCCAAATGAAGGGGATCGGGATGAGCAACCAGCCGATCAGAACCGACGAAGCCAACAGCACCACGCCGCCGACGACCGACCCGTAAAACGTTCCGAACGGCCCGAACATGAAGGCGAGAAAAACGGCGAGACCCACCGATTTCTGGGGGCCGGCGCTGCCCACCTGCATCATCGTGACGTTGGTGGTGTGCTGGGCAACCGGTTGGCTCGGGGGAGCGCTGGCGCTCACGTGTGAGGTCCACTGCAGACCATCGAAGTACCGCAATTGAGCGGGATTCTGCGGGTCCGGGTACCAAGAAGCATCTGCCATCGACAAAACATAGTTCGCTGCCAGCACACTCCAAAGAAATTGTTCGATTACCTCGCGGTCCAGCCTCCGTCGACCGCCAGAGTTACCCCGGTGACAAAGCTCGATGCGCCCGAGGCCAGGAACAACAGCGCTCCATCGAGCTCGTCTGCTTCACCCGGCCGTGCCATCGGGGTTTCCCGCACGATGAACTCCATCGCCGCCGGATCGTCGAACATCGTTTCGGCGGTCATCTCGGAATGGAACCAGCCCGGGGCGATCGCGTTCACCCGCACGCCCTTGCGGCCCCACTCTGCGCCGAGCTGGCGGGTCAGGTTGACCACGCCGCCCTTCGCTGCGCAGTACGCGGCCTGTTGCACCGGGGCCGAGGCGACCAGCCCCAGCATCGAAGCGATGTTGACGATGCTGCCCGAACCGGCCTCCAGCATCACCGCTGCGACCTGGCGTGACAGGGTGAACAGGCCCACCAGGTTCACCTCGAGGGTGGCGCGCACGTGGTCGTTGGTCTCGTCGATCGCCCGGACCGCCTCGCCGAGGCCGGCGTTGTTGACGAGCACGTCCACCGAGCCGAACTCGGCAACGGTCCGATCGACCAGCGCCTGGGTGGCCACCTCGTCGGTGACGTCGCAGGCCTGCACGACCACCCGGGCCCGGCCGGGCAGGTCGTTGAGTTCGGTCGCGAGCTCCGCCAGCCGGTCCTGTCGCCGGGCGGCCAGCACCACGTGGGCACCGGCGGCGTGCAGCACCCGGGCAAACCGGCAGCCCAGGCCCGAGGAGGCCCCGGTGACCACCGCCACCCGTCCGGACAGATCGAAGAGCACCTCGGGCGGCCGAACCTCCGGATCGACCACCACATCCGTTTCCATCTCCGAGGACGCTACCAGCGCCGACCGGTACGCTCGATGGGTGCTCGAAGCGCTCCCTCCGGTCAACGATGCTCGGCTCGCCGTGCGGGTCACCAGCGATGCCCAGCGCCAGATCCGCGGCGGTCACCCCTGGGTGTACGACGCCTCGATCACGTCGCTCAACCACCGGGGAGCCCCGGGTGACCTGGCGATCGTCTTCGACCAGAAGCGCAAGTTTGCCGCCATCGGACTGTACGACCCCGACGGCCCGATCGCGTTGCGCATCATCCACGTCGGCAAGCCCCGCCCGATCGACGACCACTTCTGGGCAGAGAAGGTGGCCGACGCGGCGCAGCTGCGCCGGCCGTTGATGGACGTTGAGCCCGGCGGCCGTCCCGCCTACCGCCTGATCAACGGCGAGAACGACGCATTGCCGGGCTTCGTCGTCGACCGCTACGCCGACATGCTGGTGGTCAAGGTGTACTCGCCGGTGTGGTTCCCCCACCTGCGGCACCTGGTCGAATCGCTCATCGACGAAACGGGGGCGGCGGCGGTCGTGCTGCGCCTGGCCCGCAACGTGGCGGCGGGCGACACGTTTGGCCTGGCGGACGGCGACGTAATCGCCGGGGTGCTCGCGCAGAACCCGGTCGCTTTCACCGAGGGGGGGCTGAGCTTCGAGGCCGACGTGCGCGCCGGGCAAAAGACCGGGCACTTCCTCGACCAACGGGCCAACCGCATGCGGGTGGGCGAACTGGCGGCGGGATGCGACGTGCTCGACCTGTTTGCGTCCACCGGCGGGTTCACCGTGCACGCCGCCGCCGGAGGCGCCACCAGCGTGCACAGCGTCGACCTGTCGGCGCCCACCTTGGCGGCGACGAAGAGGAACCTGGCCCTCAACGCCCACCTCCCCGCTGTGGCCGCCTGTACCACCACCTCCGAGGTCGGGGACGCGTTCGAGGTGATGAGCGCGCTGGCCCGGGCCGGCAACACCTACGACCTGGTCATCATCGATCCGCCGTCGTTCGCCCAAAAGCGCTCCAGCGTCGACGGCGCACTTCGGGCCTATGCCCGCCTCACCCACCTGGCACTCCCGCTGGTTCGACCGGGCGGCACGCTCGTGCAGGCGTCGTGTTCCAGCAGGGTCTCTGCCGAGGCATTCTTCTCGGCTGTGCTCGATGCAGCCGACGTCGCCGGCGATGAACTGATCGAGCTGGCGCGCACCGGCCACGATCTCGACCACCCGGTTACCTTCCCAGAGGGCGCCTACTTGAAGGCGGGCTTTTGGACGGTGCGATGACCCCACACCCTGCCCCCACCAAGAAGGCGCTCTGAGATGGCTTCGATCAAGACCAACGGCATCACGATGGAGTACGAATCCACCGGCGATGGCGAGCCCCTGCTGTTGATCATGGGCCTCGGCGGCCAGCTGACCGACTGGCCCGAGAACGTTCCCGAGCTGCTGGCGAGCCGAGGCTTTCGCGTGATCGCCGTCGACAACCGCGACCAAGGCCTCTCGACGGAGATGGACTGGACCCCGCCGTCCCAAGCCAAGTCGGTCCTGGGCACGGTGGTCGGCCGACCGCCCAAGGCCGGCTATTTGCTCTCCGACATGGCGGCTGACACCGCAGGCCTGCTCGATGCGCTCGGCCTGGATTCCGCTCACGTCGTCGGTGCGTCGATGGGCGGGATGATCGCCCAGACCCTGGCGATCGAACACCCCTCCCGAGTGAGGTCCCTGACGTCGATCATGTCCAACACCGGGGACCGCAAGGCCGGCCGCCCCGCCGCCCGGTTACTCGCCGCCATGGCCCGGCTGCCCGAAGCAACCCCCGCCACAGCGGTCGACCGGTCGGTGCAGACCTTCAAGCTCATCTCGGGCCCCCACTTCGACGAAGAGGTCCACCGCCGACGCGCCGCTCACAGCGTCGCCCGCTCATTCCGACCGGCGGGCACCGCCCGCCAGACCGCTGCGATCATGGCCAGCCCCGACCGCACCGGTGGTCTGCGCTCGCTGCGGGTGCCCACCCTGGTCGTCCACGGCCTGCTCGACCCGTTGGTGCGCCCCAGCGGTGGCATCGCCACCGCCAAGGCCGTGCCGGACTCCCGTCTGCTGATGTACCCCGACATGGGCCATGACCTCCCCGCACCTCGCCTCGGCGAGACGATCGATGCCATCCGACGCAACGCCGAGCGGGCAGGCTGATCCGCAGCGCCGTCTGCGCGTCTCACCGGCGGGACCACGACGACCGTCAGCCTGGCCGACTGGCCGACTGGCCGAAGACTGGATCCAGCAGCACAGCGACAGCGGGCGCCGGCCGCACCGGAGAAACTTCTGGAAACTGCTCCGTTTCCGGCGCCAACCCGGCTTGGTTGTCACAGGTGTTGATCAGACTGGTTCCATGGCTTCGATCACAGGTTTCGAGCCGGATGGGACCGGTCCGGGCGATGGGGGTGGAGCGTTGGCGGCCCTGCGCCGGCGACTGC
>NZ_DAOLGP010000069.1:0-5334 GCF_035329545.1 Candidatus Neomicrothrix sp. | reverse complement strand
AACACAACCGCTGGAAACAGAAGGGCTTCCGGATCCAGCGGGACCCGACCGGCAAATGGCACACCACCCGCCCCGACGGATCCCAGCTGGAATGACCCAACGGGCGCTGAACGGCAACGGCCAATCCGCGCTCGCGCTCGACCGGCGGAGGCGGTTCCGGCCAGGCACGGGCCGGTACCCTGCGATCATGAGAAACGAGCTGCCCCAGATGGGCGAGGTGGCACCGGCTCGCCGAAACGGCTGGCTGGCGGTAGCAGCCGTAATGATGGTCATCGGCGCGCTCGGAGTTTTCAATGCGCTGTGGATGTGGCTGGTCGAGCACCGCATGGTCTTCCTACTGGCGCTTCCGGTGAACCTTTTGATGGGGTATTGGCTGGTGATGGGGGCATGGCGGCGGGCCAACCCGACGTCGGCGGACCAGGCCGTCGCGGATGGCAGATATCGCTAGTACCGGTGCCGCAAGGTCGGTACGGTGACTTGATGGAACTCAATGCCGCACTGGCCTGGGCGGCCGGTCGCAAGGTCGGCGCGCTGATCACCCTGCGGGCGGATGGCCGCCCCCAGTCCTCCGATGTCGTCTACGCGCTCGGCGGCACCACCTTTCAGATCTCGGTGACCGACGATCGGGCCAAGACGGCCAACATGCGTCGCGACCCTCGGGTCGTGCTGCACGTCAGCGACCCGGACAGCTGGTCCTACGTCTCCTTCGATGGCACGGTCGAGCTGAGTGCGCCGACGACCAGCCCCGGTGATGCCACCAGCGACCGGATGGTTGCTTACTACGAGGCAGTGTCGGGCGGGCCCCACCCCGACTGGGCGGAGTACCGTCAGGCGATGGTCGACGAGCGGCGTCTGCTGGTGACGTTCACCCCGACGTCGGCGGTCGGCCAGGTCCACTGAACCAGCGTGGCTGGTCTGCTGGTTGGCAGGGTTCAGCCTCTGGCGGCACCGATTCCTGGTGCCGTTTTCGGCGCCCGGGTCCCGGGTATACCGGACGTGAGCGGCGTGGTCGCACACCTGTCACTGGGCCGCTTACCCATCTGAGGAGGCACTCATGACCAAGGTCGAAACCACGCCAGCGATCATCGACGGCGAAACCGTGATCACCGACGAGATCATCGAGGTCCGGGCCCCCTTCGACGGAAACCTGGTGGGCTCGGTGCCCCGCTGCGGGAAGGAACACCTCGATCGGGCGGTAAAGGCGGCGCATCGTGAGCTGAAGGCCAACGCCCTCGCCCCGTGGGAGCGGGCCGCCATCCTCGATCGGGTGGCCGAACTGCTGGTCGAGCGCCGCGATGCGTTCGCCCACCTGATCGCCTCCGAGGCGGGCAAGCCGATCACGGTGGCCGAAGGGGAGGCGGGTCGGGCGGTCAACACGCTGACCTACGCCGCCATCGCCGCACGCACCCTCACCGGTGAGACCGTGCCGATGGCCGGCACCGAGAAGGGCGACGGCACGATCGCCTGGACCGAACGGGTACCGATCGGCGTCATCGGAGCGATCTCGCCGTTCAACTTCCCGCTCAACCTGGTCTGCCACAAGGTGGCCCCGGCGATCGCCGCTGGTTGTCCGGTGGTGCTCAAGCCGGCCTCGGCCACGCCTCTGACCGCCCTGATGCTGGCGGAGGTCTTTGCCGAGGCGGGCCTTCCCGCCGGTTGGCTCAACGTCGTGACCGCTCCGGGCAGCGAGTCGAGCGCGCTGGTCGAGCATGAGGACGTTGCCATGATCACGTTCACCGGCTCGCCCGATGTCGGCTGGGGCATCAAGGAGTCGGCGCCCCGCAAAAAGGTGACGCTGGAGCTGGGCAACAACGCTCCGGTCATCGTCGAGCCCGACGCCGACCTGGATGTGGTCGTGCCGAAGCTACGCACCGGTGGGTTTCTGTACTCCGGACAGACCTGCATCGCCATCCAACGTATCTACGCCCACAGCGACATCCACGACGAGCTGCTGGAGCGGTTGAAGGCAGAGGTCGAGCAGATCGTCACCGGGGATCCGCTCGATCACGACACCGAGGTTTCAGCCCTGATCGAGTCGGGAGAGACCGATCGGGTGGAGGGGTGGATCGAGGATGCGGTGAGGGCAGGTGCCACCCGGGTGACCGGCGGAGGCCGCAACCACGACGGCGCCGTGCTGATGCCAACCGTGCTCGCCGGCGTCACGCCTGACATGGAGGTGTCCAAAACCGAGCTCTTCGGCCCGGCGGTGGGCGTTGCGTCCTACGACACCTTCGACGAGGCGGTCGGAATGGCCAACAACAGCCGCTACGGGCTGCAGGCGTCGGTGTTCACCTCCAGCCTGCAGCGGGCGATGGAGGCGGCCGAGCGCATCGACTTTGGGTCGGTGCTCATCAACGAGCAGCCCAACTGGAGGACCGATCAGATGCCCTACGGTGGCGTTCGTGACTCGGGCAACACCAAGGAGGGGCCGCCCTATGCGGTCGAAGAGATGACACGCGAGCGGTTGATCATCATCCGGACCTGACCGGGGGACGTTGAACTTCCGTCACTGCATCGCTCAAGCGGTCGATCCAAAACCCATGCGTACGGGCAGCGAAGTTTCGGTGAACGACTGTTTACCGGTATAATACTGGTCGACTCCGAAAGAGGCATCGAATGGAACGTCAGACGATCAGCGTCCACGGCCATCAGATCTCGTACCGCACCGGCGGGTCCGGCCCGGTCGTGCTGCTCATCCACGGCATGGCCGGAAGCTCCGCTGCGTGGAAGCCGATCCTCGAGGATCTCGGCCAGCACGCCACCTACGTGGCGCCCGACCTCCCCGGTCACGGCTACTCCGACAAGCCGCGCGCCGACTACTCGCTTGGCGCCCAGGCGAGCTTTCTGCGCGACCTGCTGGCCGCCCTGGGCCATGGCAGCGCCACGGTGGTTGGCACCTCGTTGGGCGGTGGCATCGCCATGCAGTTCTCCTATCAGCACCCCGAGCGGTGCGAACGCCTCGTCTTGGTGGGCGCCGGTGGCCTGGGCGAGGAGGTCTCGCCGCTGCTTCGTCTGCTGGCGGTGCCTGGCCTGGACCTGGTGATGCCGGTGGCCTTCCTGCCGTTCATCCGAACCGGGGTGGAGGCGATGACCAGTTGGTTCGGCAAGTTCGGTCTCGCCCCAAAGCCAAAAACCAACGAGATGTGGCGGGCCTACACCTCGTTGATGGAGCCGGAGACCCGCAAGGCGTTCAACCAGACCCTGCGGTCGGTGATCGATCTCAAGGGGCAGCGCGTGTCGGCGATGGACAAGCTGTACCTGGCCGCCGACATTCCGACGCTGATCATCTGGGGCGACGAGGATCCGATCATCCCCATCTCCCATGCCCACGATGCGCACGAGATGATCGACGGCAGTCGGCTTGAGGTCATGGAGGGGTGCGGCCACTTCCCCTACGCCGAGCATCCTCGCCAATTCACCAAGCTGGTGGTGGACTTCATGAACTCCACCACCGCCGCTTCGATTCACAGTGCCGACCTCAACCGGATTCTCAGCGAGCAGGCCGAGGAGAACGCCTCACTGCAAGCACCCGCTCAGGGTTCCTGAGACCGCTCAGTTCAGATCGGCTTGCACCGGCGCGTGGGCGAAGCGCGCCGTGCGCCCGCCCTGACGCTTGAGCACCCGTTGCCACAGCGTGTCGGGATCACGGTCGAGCGGATCGTCGGGGTGGACGTCGCAGATGAACCACGAGTCGATGATCAGCTCACCATCGAGCTGGCCTGGACCCCATCCCGCATAGCCGGCGAAAAGACGGAGTTGGTCGACCGCGGCGTCGGGACCTTCGAGGTGATCCTCCAGGTCGAGGCGCCCCAGGGTGCCTGAAATGTGGTGGAAGCCACTGGGTTGCTCGCCCGGACGCGCGCGGGCGAGGCAAATGATGCCCTGCTTGCTGACCGGGCCGCCGACGAACATCACCTGGGGTGCCGCCGAGCGCTGGGCGAGGGCGGGCAACACCTCGTCCACATCGGTTCCCGCCGGGCGATTGAGCACCACCCCGATGGCACCGCCCTCGTCGTGGTCGATGACGTAGATCACCGAGCGTTCGAAGTTCGGGTCGGACAGCTCGGGGGAGGCGACCAAGAGCTTTCCGGCGGTCGACCCATCGTCCATGCCCTCATCATGTCACCGTTGGCGCAGCCGCGTGCCGCAAATTCTGTAAAACCGCCCGGCACGTCGAACCTGGCTCGTCGGACGGTTGCGGCGTTCAAACGAGGCTGCTTCGCCCGTCGTTTTCCCAACCCGATGCGGTCAGCTGCCAGCCGGGCAGGGCGCTCAGCGGGGTGATGTGTTCGAACGTGCGGCGGTATCCGGTACGGGAGATACGCCACCGGTCGTCGGGGTCCAGCCGGTACTCGTCGTGATAGAAGCAGGCGCCCTGGAGCAGGAACTCCCACTTGCGGTCGACCAGGTGGTCGGTCAACGCCCAGATGCCCGTGGCGGTGCGCACGCCGGTTCGGCGCAGTTCGGGCTGAGTCGCCCGGTGGGCCGAGAGAAACGTTTCGCGCCCCATGGCGTCGGTGAAGAACGCCATCACGGCAGCGCGCCCTTCGAAGTGGAGCGCTCCCCCGCTCCACTCCCCCACGACGTCCTCACACAACGTGTCGGCCACCAGGTCCCAGTCCTTGGTATCGATGCCCCGGATGTAGCGGTACTTCAGCTGCTCCAGCTCGCGTCTGGTCACTTCGTCGAGCGTCGGTTGGTCCATGTCGGTCTCCCCTCGTGTACAGGCCATACCGTAGGCAGCGTGACCACCAGCGATGCAGCCAGCGCACATGACCGAGCCGCCATGTCGACGGCACCAGGCCACACCGCTGTGCTGACCATGGAGCTTCAACGCGGGGTCGTAGGCGATCTCTCGACCCTTGCGGAGTTGCGTGACGCCGTGGCCGACGCAGACCTGCTGGCGTCGGTGGGACGGCTGCTTTCCGCAGCACGGGCAGTGTCGATCCCGGTGGTCCATGCCACCGTCGGCTGGCGCAGCGACCGGCTGGGCACCCCGTTGGTCACCCCGATCGCCCGCCATCTGGCTGGGAACCCTGCTCAGATGTTGGAGGGCACGCCGGCGGTCGAGCTCGACCCGGCGATTGGCCCCGACCTCGACGTCGACCTGATCTCCCACCGCCGTCACGGAATGGCCCCGTTTACCGGCACGTCGTTGGATGCACTGCTGCGGTCGATGGCGGTCACCCGTCTGGTCATCTGCGGGGTGTCGCTCAACGTCGGTGTGCTCGGCGCAGTGATCGAGGCTGTCGGCTTGGGGTACGAGGTGAGCGTTCCCACCGACGCCGTGGCCGGGGTCCCCGGCGACTACGGGGCAGCGGTGCTGCGCCATTC
>NZ_DAOLGP010000068.1:0-5654 GCF_035329545.1 Candidatus Neomicrothrix sp. | reverse complement strand
GGTTGCCAGGGCGGCCAGGCCGATGATGGTCTTGCCGGCGCCGCACGGCAGCGCCAACACGCCGTTGCCGCCCTCGACGTGGCCGTCGTGCCACCACGCCGCCAGCGCATCGGACTGATACGAGCGCAGCTCGGCGGTGAGCTCAGCGCCCTCCAGGCGGGTGCCCTTGGCATACCCGGCCTCATCCGCGGCGGGCCAGCCCAGGCGGATCAGCGCCTGCTTGAGCACGCCCCGGTCGCCGTTGCGCACGGCAAAGCGGTTGCCGTCCAGGCGGTCGCCCAGCAGCTCGGCCACCTGCTTGTCGCGGCTGACCTCCTCGAGCAGCGCCGGCTCGGCCGACGTGAGGGCCAGGGCGGCGGTGTCGTGGTCGCGCACCAACCGCAGGCGCCCGTAGCGGCCCATCTGGTCGTGCACCTCGGCCAGCACCGACGGCGCCACCGGGTACTTGGCCAGGCCGGTGATCGTGGCGGCCACGTCGCCCGAGCTCAGCCCGGACACCGCGGCGTTCCACAGCGACAGCGGCGTGATGCGATAGGTGTGGATGTGTTCGGGGGCCTTCTCCAGCTCGGCGAACCGTGCCAGCTTGGCCCGGGCCTCGTCGAAGCGCGGCGATGACACCTCGGCCAGCACCGACAGGTCGCCTTGCACGATCAGGGGGTTGGTCGGGTCGCTCATGTGCTCGCTCGCTGTGAGATCGACGCGGTCAGCGCCGCCACCAGGTGGTCGTCGAAGCCGATCGGCTTCGGGGAGGGCAGAGGATCCGCCGGGTCCGGCTGGTCGACGATCCACCCGGCGATGGCATCGTCCACCGGTGGGGGCAGCAGCGCATCGGTGCCCGTCGGCGACGCCGTGGATGGTGCGCTCGGGTCGGCCGAAGCTGCGCTCCCGATCGAGGTGATGGTCGCCTCGGCCGGGGTCGAGGAGGCGAGGACCACGCCCCTGGTGGCCAGCACGTCCCGAACACGGGCGGCGGTGAGCGGCGAGGTGGCCACGCCGGCCGCCAGCACGGTGAGCTTGGCCGGTTTGTGGCGGGCGGCGTCGGAGATCACCATCGGGTCGGCAGCGGTGATGACGCAGCCCACCTCGGTGACCGTCACCGGCGACACCGACCCCATTGCGTCGTCGATGAAACGCAGCACGGCCTCGGGCACCGGCACCGACGACCCGTCAGCGAAAAACCGCTGGACCTCCTCGGGGGAGGTGGTCGGTGCCGCCTGGGCCAGGCGCCGGGCCGAGAGCCGCCACACCGAGGCGCCGCCCTCGCTCTCCAGGTCGGCGTAGCGCATCAGCTGCGCCACCACGTCGGGGGCCATGTTCGGCGGGGCCACCACCGAATGGTCGGGTTGCACCAGGAAACTGCGGTCGCCGCCACCGACCACAGCGTTGACCGCGTCGGCCCCGCCGATGGCCGCACGCCCGGCCTCGGTCAGCCCCGGACGTCCCGGGTCGCCGATCAGGCCCAAAGCGGCGGCGGTGCCCAGGTGCTCGCTGAGTTCGTCGACGTCGCTCAGCGCCACGTGTCGCCCGGTGGCCAGCGCCATGAAGTCGCCACGCTCGATCGCCCGACCCTCGGGCATCGATGCGAGCACCGACACCAACAGCGATCGCTTGACCGACTGGGCGTAGGCGTCCTCGCCACGCCCACCCTCCAGCCAGGCCTCGACGAGGCTCAGCCAGCGGGTGCCCGCCTCGAGCCGGTCGAACTCGGCGACGCGACGCAGGTTGGGGCACCACCGCACGGGGTGGAACACCTTGCGGCCACGACCCCGGGCGGGCATCGCCTGGGCGTAGATCAGGCCCAGGTCGGCGGCCAGACCCCCGAGCAGCACCCCGAGGTCCTTGTCGATGCCGGTCGCTTTGGCGGCGCTGCGCCAGGTGGCCACCGGCGCCCGACGGTCGCCCGACTTCTTGCCCTCGACCGGATGATCGCCCAGGTGGGCCACCACGTCGCCCAGCTGGGCCACCACCCGGGTGGGGGCCATCGGGGTCTCCTGGACGGGAACACCGTCGACGTCTGGCGGCGGCACCAGCGCAGGCCCCAACGCCTTGCCGCACCCGTGGGCGACCTCCATGAACAGCGTCACGCTGTCGCCCCACCCCATCGAGGCGGTGATCAGCAGGGCCTCGACCAGCTCGCCGAGCGGCGTCATGTTGCCCCGAACGGGCGCATACAGCGACAGCAGATCGCGCGACGCCGCCCGGTACTGCACCGTGTTGGCGTTCATCAGGCTGTCGAGCGGCACCGATCCCGGCGCCTCATCGGAGTCGGTGAACCCAAATCGATCGACGGAGGTCAACTCGACGATGCGCCCGAAGAGTCGCCTGGCCTCGGGGCTCACCGACGACAGCGCCTTCTCGATCGTCGTTGGCTGGCGCAGGCCAGCGAGCACCGCCTCGCTCCGCTCGGCCTTGGTGGTGCCCGACCGTATGCCCATCCGGCGGCAGGCCATGGCGAGGCGGTCGCTGTTGATCGAGTTCACTGCGTTCTCGAGCATCGGCAGCGGCATCGGGATGTACCGGGCGATGTCGGGGTGCGACCGCAGCCGGTCGCCGCGGAAGACCGCCAACCCGGCGATGACCAGGTTGGACGCCTCGCGGTCGACCAGCTCCGGAGGCACCTCGGACGTTTCCAGAAGGGCGGCGTCGCGGCTGACGCCGCCGTGAAATCGGTCGAGCTGCAACAACCGGAGGCCCAACGGGCTGAGGCAGGGGAACAGCTCGTCGAACCCGCAGACGTGATGAAAGGGCAGCGCCCGATCCGGGGGTGCCGCAGGTGCCCGCAACACATCGGCCACGACGGGAAACGCCTGCAGCGCCGCAGCAATATCGTCGCCGGAGGGCGGATCGTTGAGGTTCCACGGTGGCGACATCGAGCAAACATCCTACGTGTGGTGCCCGACGATCCCCCACCGGCTCCCGGTCGCTGGGCACCCGGGCGCAGGTTGACGCTTCACATACGATGCGACGATGCCCATTCAACGGAACCGCAGGCGCGGCGCCTCGCTCGCCCTGGTCGTTTCGGTGCTGGTGGTCGTTTCGTCTGCCTGCGCCCCGGTGCCACGGCCCGGATCGGGCAACTTCACAGCGCGGGTGATCTCCAACGACGGCGCCTACACGGTCGGTGTGTCCCGAGGGGTGCTGACGGTGAGGAACGGGGGCTCCAGGCGGGGCGCCGACACACGAATCATCGTGACCGAGGCAGGAAGCCCAGGGAACTCGGTCTGCGCCACCATCAAGCCCATGCCGGGTGGGCTCACCGCTTATGCGCAGCCCGGGGTCGCCCTGCACGTTCGAACCGCCGGCGGCAGAACCACCGCCATCACGCTGACCAACAATGTCCTGTGGGGTGCACGGTGGAACTGGAACGTCCACTACATGGACAGCGGGCGTCGCCCGACCTATGCGCTCCTCGGATCGATCTCAGCACCTGGCTTCTACCGGCAGAGCATGCGCATGCCGGCCCTGCCGTGGCGGGTCTGCGCCCGAACCATCGGCAACTCCCTGCAAGGAAAGATCTGGAAGTCGGGCACGCGTGAGCCCGCGTGGGGAGACCCCAACTTCGGCGGATCGGTCACGCTCCCCCGAGGTCTTGCGACCGGCGGCGAATCGGGCGTGTTTGCAGGCCACCTCAGCCCCGGCCAACAGCTCAACTTTGGCGAGATCGGCCACTATTAGGCCCGTCCACCCTCGTTGAGCGCTGCCGCTCACCGAGGCGGAGCGGCCCAGAGTGCTTCGTCGGGCATCATGTGGCCCCCGACTACCTGGGCGACCGCACGGTCGGGGTGCGACGAGACCAGCGAGTTCCAGTCGGCGAAGCCCTCGAACACCACCGGCTCCGAGGTGAAGTTGACCGCGACCAGCACGTCGTCTGCGCCGTTGGTGTCGTCAGTACCGCCGACGCTCCGGCGCCAGGCGAGCACGCCGTCGTGATCGTGCACGATCTCATGGCCGCCCAGGCGCAGCGCATCCGACGCCGACCGCAGCGTCAGCAACCTGCGGTACAGGGCCAGCGTCGAAGAGGGATCGGCGCTCTGGGCCTCGACGCTGTGCTCGTCGGCCTCGGGCGGAAACGGCAGCCAGGTGCCGGGCGAGGCCCAGCCGTGGCCGGGCCCGATCGTCCACGGGATCGGCGCCCGGCAGCCGTCGCGTCGCCCGCCGGACGGATCGACGATCGCCTCGGGTGGCACCTCGGCGTCCTCGAGGCCGAGCTCCTCGCCGGCGTAGAGGAACGGCGTGCCCGGCAGCCCCAGCAGCAGCACGGCTGCGGCGCGGGCGACCGCCTCATCGCCCCCGAAGCGGGTGCGGTGCCGGGGGTTGTCGTGGTTGGACAGCACCCACGTGGTCTGGAAGCCCTTGGACGTGAAGTGCTCCTCGGCGCCGTCCAGGTTGCGCCGCCACGCCTCGGCCTCCCACGGCCCGAACATCGCCGGGAAGTTGAACGCCAGGTGCAACTCGTCGTCGCCCGTGCCGTAGTACTTGGCGATTCGGGCCGACTCCAGCAGGAACACCTCGCCGATCGCCACCCGGTCGTCGTACTCGTCGATCACCGAACGGATCTCCCGCACGTAGTCGTGGGTGAGCTCGGTGTCGATCAGCGCGACGGCGGGCAGGCCGGCCACCTCCTCGGGCACGTCGGCCAGTGCGGGGTCCTTACCCAGCCCGTGGACGACGTCGATGCGAAACCCGTCCACACCACGGTCCAACCAGAACCTCAGGGTGTCGGCCATGGCCAAGCGCACTTCGGGGTTGGCCCAGTTGAGGTCGGGCTGCTCGGGGCTGAACAGGTTGAGGTACCAGGCATCGGTGCGGGCGTCCCAGGTCCACGCCGGTTCGTCGGGCGGGAAGGCCCGGGTCCAGTTGTTGGGCAGCCGGTCGGGTGTGCCGTCGCGCCAGTGGTACCAGTCACGCTTGGGGTTGTCCCGCGACGAGCGCGACTCGACGAACCAGGGGTGGGCATCGCTCGAATGGTTGGGCACCCAGTCGAGGATCACCCGCAGGTTGCGGTCGTGGGCCCGGGCGACCAGCTCGTCGAAGTCGTCCAACGTGCCGAAGGAGGGATCGATGTCGCAGTAGTCGGCCACGTCGTAGCCGTGGTCGACCATCGGCGAGGTGAAGACCGGCGACAGCCAGATGGCATCGACGCCCAGCGTGGCGATGTGGTCGAGGCCGTCGATGATGCCCCGCAGGTCGCCCACCCCGTTGCCGGAGGTGTCCCGAAAACTGCGGGGATAGATCTGGTAGATGACGGCGCTGCGCCACCACGGGCCCGGTTCGGTGGTCATCGTCCCAACCTAGAGGCGGTGATACGGCGACGGGCGGGGGTTTGCCCGCGGGGGGGGCTTCGTCTATTTCAATTCCGACCGAGCCAACCAGCCGGGCCTGTGGCGCACCGACGGGACCGCCGCCGGCACGACCCTGGTCTACGCGACAACGCATCGGCTGACGGGCCTCACGGCGCTCGGAGACCGGCTGCTGTTCGCCAGCGACGAGACCAGCGGCAACGAGCTGTGGATCAGCGACGGGACATCCGCCGGCACGCATCTGCTCGACGACATTCAGCCGGGAAGCTCAGGCTCGAGCCCGACGAAGGGAATTGTGCTACAGGGGCAAATGTACTTCTTCGCCAATGATGGAAAAGCAGGTACTGAGCTCTG
>NZ_DAOLGP010000067.1:0-5829 GCF_035329545.1 Candidatus Neomicrothrix sp. | reverse complement strand
CGTCCCGGCTGGGGCTTCGCCGCCTCGTTCGCTCAAGAGAGGAACAAGCACCCGCAGCGATCTGCCAGCTCCGCCACCCACTGCGACGGCCGCGCCTACTTCGATCGGCGCGTCGCCGAGGACAGGACGAACAAAGCAGCCCTGCGGGCGCTCGGGCGCCAAATCTCCAACACCGTCTACCGGCACCTCGTCGCCGACGCCGCCATCCGACGCGACTGACACCGACCCCATGTCGGTTTTCGATGATCCCCAATGACGGGTTTCCCTGATCGCTCACAAGGACAAGCGGGAACGACTTGAAGCCAGCGTGACCGGCCCCTGCATCCCTGAACGGCTGGCTCTTCGGCGAGGTCACTCCCGCCCGAACCAACGCGGCGCTTCGCGTTTCAGCGGGGTGTGACCGTCGGGAGTAGGCCCCAGTTGGGTTGGCCGGCGTAGAGCGGGGCTCGGATCCGGTAGTGGGCGAAGCGGCGGAACCCGATATCGGCACGCGCTTGACCCGCTTGATGAGGTTCTTGATCACTTCGGTCGGTCCGTTCGACACCCGAGCCTCGGTGCCACGCGGCGATCTGGTGTCGCCACTTGGTGATCGTTCGACCGAGCTGGCGGATCTCGGGTGGGCAGGACTCGTCTTGGAGATCAACACCGAGCCGCTCGACGAACTCGACGGCGAGGTCGGGATCGTCGATGTCGTAGATGCTGCGCATGGGTTCTTGGCGTGCTACGCGGTGCGGACCATACGGCGTAGCGTTGAACACAGCAGGGGCACCCTCGGACTCGACGACGTTAGCCACGATCTTTCATAGGGCTGCTTGAGCGGGGCTGTTGCTGGTCACGGTCAGTGGTCCGAGGGCGCGGCCAGGAGTGTGGGGGCCCAGGGCCAGGTGCGGTCGAGGTCGAGACGCCGGCCGCTGGGTGTGACGCGGGCGGCGACGTGGAGGAGCCGGTGGCGGAGCGTCTTTGGGGTGGCTCGTCGGAGGGGGCCGGTGAGGCTGATGGCCTGCGCCCAGGCGAGCAGGTCATGGGCGGTGAAGCAGAGCTGCATCCATACCTCGTTGTTCACCACGCAGTCGAACGGCAGGTTGGCCAGGCCGCAGGCCTTGGTGTCACGGATCGGGTTCTCGGCGCGGGCGCGCTGGCGCTGGAACAGCTCGAGGACGGCGATGTCGTCGCCGGGCTGGTCGGTGATGAACGCGGTGTGGCGCATGCCCTCGACGGTGTCGAACAGCGACAGCTGGGCACCGGGGCGGGGGCGCTCGCGGCGCACGATCACCCGCGTGCCCGCCGGCCAGGCGCTCAGGTCCATCCAAGTCGGTGAGCTCAGCAACCTGCGCGCCAGGGCGCGGTCGGCCGTTGCCGTCGACCGCAGGGGCCCAGTCATTGTCATCGACGCAGACGATGGCGTCGCGGACCGCACCGGTGACCCCGAACCCGAGCGAGAAGCCGATGTTGCGGTCTCGGCAGGCCTCGACCAGCCAGTGCGACGTGCCTCCCGCGTCGGCCCGGACGATGAGCTCCTTGGCCGTGTCATCGGGATGGTCGCCGGGTGCGTGCCCGGCCCGCCAGGTCTCGGGCAGCGCAGCGATGGCCTGGCCGAGGAGCACGACGTGGTCCTCGGCGGTGTTG
This sequence comes from Candidatus Neomicrothrix sp., assembly GCF_035329545.1. Lineage (NCBI taxonomy): Bacteria > Bacillati > Actinomycetota > Acidimicrobiia > Acidimicrobiales > Microthrixaceae > Candidatus Neomicrothrix > Candidatus Neomicrothrix sp. The sequence continues at coordinate 4,203 of NZ_DAOLGP010000067.1, read as the reverse complement.
GCCCCGGCGTTGCCCGGGCGCAGCGTCCCGGCCAGGACCTCGTTGCAGTCGCCGGCCATCGCAAGCAACGGGTGGTGGCCGTAGGTGCGCTTGTAGGTCGGCGCAGCGTCCTGCTTGTCGGCCTTGGTCGTGACGATGGTGGCGTCGATGTCGATCACCAACAGCTCACCATCGGGGCCGGCACCGGCGGCCCAGGCCCGCTCCCGCGACGAAGCTCGCGCTGCGACGATGCCCCGCAGCTCGACCGGGCCGAGATCGTTGAAGGTCCGCCACACCGTTGGCTCCGACGCCACCGGTCCGGCCAGGGCCGGCTGGTTGCGCAGCACGGCCAGGTCCGACAGGCACGTCGCCCCGTCGGCCAAGGCGAGCGTCACCTGGGCCATGGTCCGCCCGGGGTGGTGACGCCGCCACGCCTGGCCATCGAAGGCCTCGACCAGACCCGCCGCGAGGCCGGTCAGGTCAGCCGCCTCAGCCAGCCACACCAGCCCCGCCCTCGACGCCAGCCCCTCCCCGTCGCAGGTCACCGTCCGTGGCCGAATCAGCCTGGTACCGTTCATCACCAAAGCCCTCCCGTTCCCGGGTTCGATGTTTGTTCAGCGACTCACATCATCCCAGGTGGGAGGGCTTTTCGCGAGCCGCACAAGGGCTCGCTACGAAAGATCGTGGTTAGACATCGCCAAGTTCGCAGGGGCCCCTGCTACGCGCCCGGGACCCTCACACCCCGCTCATCCGCGAAGCGCCGGTTACGCCCCGTTCGGAGCTCCGTCACTTCGTGGTGAGCCGATGAGCAAGCTCGGCCCACTGCGGGGTGGGAGGCTCGGCCTGAGCGTCGCCGAGGACCTGGATGCACACGTGAGTGGCTCCAGCGTCGAGGTGGCCTTGGATCCGGCCGGCGACGGCCTCGATGTCACCCCACGCCACGAGGGCGTCGACCAAGCGATCGCTGCCGCCGCTGGCGAGGTCGGTGTCGGCGAAGCCGAGGCGATGCAGGCTGTTGGCGTAGTTCGGTAGCTCGAGGTACATCGCCAGCGTGGTGCGGGCCAGGTCGCGAGCCTGGGTCGGGTCGGTGGCGAGCACCACCTTCTGCTCCACGGCCACGATGGCGTCGGAACCGACAGCAGCCCGAGCAATGGCGGTGTGGTCGGGGGTGACCAGGTAGGTGTGAACGCCATCGGCGCGCTCGGCCGCGAGGTCGAGCATCCTAGGTCCGAGGGCGGCGAGCACCCGCGGTGGGGGTGTGGCGGGGGGGGGGGGGACGGGAGGCCGGGCCTCCCCGGGGCTCGGGGGCTGGCGCCGGGGTACTCGCGCATGTGGTCCAAGGGACGTCGGTAGTCGTGGTTGCGTACGCCCTTGATCAGCGGCTCGTGACTGACGCCGAGCCCGAGGATGAACCGATCGGGATAGGTCTCGGCCAGCGTGAGCTGCCCGGCCCTCATCGCCATCGGGTCGCGTCCCCACACGTTGGCGATGCCGGTCGCCACGGTGATCGTTGGTGATCCCGCGAGGAGGACTCCCGCGAAGATGAGGGCGTCTCGGCCTAGGATCTCAGGGATCCACAGCGCCCCCCACCCCTGCTCGTCGAGTTCCGAGACGATCTCCTGGGCACGATGAGCCGAGACAAGGTCAAGGGCGGCGGTCCAGATTCCGATTGGAGAGAGGCTCATCGCCATCCGCTAGCGGTGATCGGCGACACGTGCATGTGCTCTCCCACCTAGGAGTTGGGCCGGTAGCGGAGCTGGATCGGCCGGCGCGGGTGGGAGTCTGAGTCTCGGCCTTCGATTCGAGCGCCTTCCGCCTCCAGGAGCGGTCGTACCTCTCGGAAGACGGCACGGTAGCGGTACCAGGGCACCGACGGATAGAGGTGGTGGATCAGGTGGCGGTCCTGTTGGAGCAGCAACCAGGTCGAGCCTCGGAATGTTGTGATCCGCGTGTTGAGGAACCGAGCCGTATTGTCGTAAGGGACGTGCGGGAGCCACTGGAACAAGACGATCAGGGCCAAGATGCCCACTCGGCCCGGCATCCACCAGAGGAAGAACGCGGGCACGAATAGACCGAGCGGGATCGAGGCGACGAGCAAGAGCAGACCGATCTGGGAGTAGCGACGAACACGTCGTCGTTCGGCCTTGATCCGCTCGCTCGACTCGGGCTTGGCTGCGGGCATCCGCTTCGAGAGCAAGCGCGCCACGAGGCGGTCACCCCACGGGAGGGCACCGATCACCCCGAACACCACGACCATCGCCCACTTCACCGGGAGCGACCACATCGGTCCGTTCACCTGGGCGTCGGGATCGAGGACCGGGTCGTTGGTGTGGGCATGGTGCCGTAGGTGTGTCCCTGAGTAGCCACGAAAGCTCAGCTGGAGCGGGATCGCGGCGATCGAACCGCAGGCGGTGTCGAGCCAGCGCCACCGCGCCTGGCGGCCGCTGATCGCTTTGTGGTTCGCGTCGTGGTGCACCGTGTAGAAGGCGTAGGTGAGCACCGCGTTGAGGGCGAACCCAGCCCACAACGGTACGAGTCCGGCGAACCATCCGACGATTACCCCCACGTAAGCGGCGACGAGTCCTGCGCAGAGCGCGACGGTCGGCCAACCGACCTCTCCAGAGTGGCGGCGGACGACCTCGGTCTCGTCGATGACGACCTGAATGCGCTCATCGCGGTCGCCTCGGCCGCTGGCTCGAGGTCCGATCGAGGTCATGGTCGTCTCCCCACCCACTGTGGACATCAAGGGTTGACCGCCATGCGGCCTGGCATTCAACATACGTGAGCGAGTACGACCGGTAAATCCCCAGCTTCCGGTCGAAAGGACCGGTAATCCGATCATGGACCATCGTACCGAGCTCCGCACTCTCACCGCACTGGCCCGCCTGGGCAATGCCCGGCGCGCAGCTGACGCGGTCGGCCTGTCGCAGTCCACGGTCAGCGACCTCATCGCCCGTCTTGAGCGCACTTACGGCACCCGCCTGTTCGATCGGGGCCGTCACGGGTCACGCCCGACCGCGACTGGTGCGCTGGTCATCGAAGCCGCCCGACAGTCGCTGGAGATCCTCGACAACGCCGAACGCGAGGTCGGCCTACTCGAGGGCTACGAGCGCGGTGCGCTCTCGGTCGCTGCCCACCCCCTCCTCATCGAAAGCCACCTCACCCCGGCGGTGGCCACCATGCTCGGGCACAGCGCCAACCTCCACTGCCGCATCCGAAGCGCCACACCGGATGCCCTGCTTCGGGGCCTCCGCGACCGCCACCTCGAGTTGTTCATCGGCCTCGCGCCCGACGCCCCACACGATGATGTCACCATCGAGGCCATCGCCACCTACGAACCGGTTCCGTTCTGTCGGTCTGGCCACCCGCTCGCCACGGTCCCACCCCAAGGCATCCAGGTCCTCAGAGAATTCCCGATCGTCACCACCGAGGCACCCCGGTGGTACACCAGCCTCACCGGAGCTGCCATGCCCACCGATCCCGTCCTCGCCGACGAGATCGCCGAGCGCGGTCGACACGTGATCGTCGACCACCTCGCCACCATGGAGACCCTGGTCCTGTCCACCGACGCTCTCGGCCTCGCACCTCTGCAGTCCATCCGGCGGGGCATCGAGGCCGGGGGGCTCGTCATGCTCGATGTCCCCGACGACCAACAAGCAATCCTCCAGTCGGCACCCATCGTTCTCGCCACCATGGACGAGCGGCCCCTCCCCCCGAGCGCGACGGCCCTCATCGACATCATTCGCACCACCCCACCTGATGTAGACCGGCCAGGACGCGCGTCATGATCCCGAACGACTGGTGCATATCCACCTAGCCGCGCAGCTCTTTACATCATTCTCTCACCCGACCGACGACCAGAAACATGCCTATCGCCCTCCGCATCATTACGGGCTCCACGGGTCTGTCAGGGTCGGCCCAGTCGTCGCTCGCCGCTTGGGTTAGGGCTCCTCGGGAGATTCCTCTTATCGCTTCTAGAACTCTCTTATCGCTCAGAACCCTCGTAGAAGTGAGATTGCCATCGTCGCAAAGTCCTCGACCAAGGTATCGGCCTCGGCGGCGTCGAGCTGAACAGCAGTGAGCATGAGGCTGTCAAGTAGCGAGATGATGAGGAAGACTTGCCGCTCGACGACAGCCGGGTCCCTGTCGTCGAGGTACGTGACATGACGGCATAGAACCTGAGCGTTCCGACGGCTGTCGGCGAGGTCGAGCGCACTTAGCTCG
>NZ_DAOLGP010000066.1:0-5851 GCF_035329545.1 Candidatus Neomicrothrix sp. | reverse complement strand
GTGGGTTGTAGAGCTTGGGCTTGGAAGTGGCTGACATGAATACTGTACAAATGCAAGGGGTATCTATTTAGCTCCAGCAGCCCCATTGATACTGTGATTTCATCCAGCAATGGTATCCGATTGGCTCTCCCCGGTGTTCTTGCTCACGACATCCCCATACGTCACTGGCGGCGTAACCACCGCTTGCTGCAGCAAGCGGTAAAACAGCATCCCGCGTGAGCTGGATGTGCGCCGGTTGAAACGGAACACGAATTCATCGAGATAGGCGTCCAGGTGGTCTGGCTGTACAGAGCCATGATGTGTTCCCAGCACCCAGCGCTGTACCAGTGAGGCGACCCGGTGCACTCCCGCCATGGAGACATGGGCAGGTACGCCTGAGCCGAGCATGACGGTGCGCTGGTGGGTGTAACCCAGTTCTCCCAGAGCGCGGTATGCCGCCGAACCATCCGTGCGTACCTGGGCTCCAGGCTCGACCACCTCCTGCACAAAGGGGATTACGTGGGTGGCGGCGTCTCGGTCAATGCGGCGTAACCGCAGACCCCTATTCATCCTGGCAACGTGGCACCAATGAAAACACCAACGGTCTGCTCCGCCAGTATTTCCCCAAGGGCAGCGACTTCAGCAAGCTGACCGTCGAAGCCGTCAATCGGACAGTAGCGAGGATCAATCTACGCCCGCGCAAGCGCTTGGGCTGGAAGACGCCGTACGAAGTGCATACAGGGGTGAGCGTTGCACTTATGTGTTGAATTCAGGTATGATCTGGTCATGCTCCGCGGGACACCAGGAGCACATACAGTTTCTACCGACCGGAGAACATCATGCTCGCGACTGAAATCCAAGCCCCTGCAAAAATCAGAGAAGTACCCGCTGGCACAGCACCTGAGATCGTCAAGCGCATCATCGACGAAGACGGCGGTGTGATCATCAAGGAGTAGACAATGAGCAACCAAACAGATGCAGATGTCATCGTGATCGGGGCCGGCCCTTCTGGCTCGTATGCGGCGAAGCTGCTGCACGACCAGGGTGTGAGGGTCAAACTCGTGGAGGCGAAGGATCGAGTCGGCGGCCGCACCTGGTCGACCAAGTCGGACGCGCCCGGCGGACCGATCGACTTCGGAGGCCAATGGATCGGCGAGACACACGTCCTGCTGCCCGAGCTGGGCGCCGAGCTCGGCCTAGAGACGGTCTCATCCGTGAAGCCCGGCAACGACCTGTTCGTCTTCAACGGAGATGTGGAAGTAGGTGAGGAGGACCAGGTCCCGTCCGGCGCGAGCTGGGCAGGCGAGCTGTCGAGGTCCTTCGAGCTGCTCGACGAGGTGGGCACTCGCCTGGGCTGGGCGGCGCCCTGGGCTTCGGAACATGTGGGCGAGCTCGACTCCATGACGGTGGCGCAGTGGCTGGAGCAGAACGTCCAGAGCTCCGAGGTGCGCCTGATCCACGAGGTCATGGTCAACATCCTCAATGGCGCCAGCACAACCGAGGTCTCGATGGCCTACTGGGCGTACTTCGTCCACCAGGGCGAAGGGATCGAGTCGCTCATCGGGACCCGCAGTGGCGCGCAGGTCGCCTGGTTCATCGGTGGCATGGGACAGGTAACCGAGCTGATTGCGGACAAGCTGGGTGACGACGTCCACCTCAACTGGCCGGTGACGAGGATCGAACAGGACCCGACCGGTGTCACGGTCTTCTCGGGCGAGCGCAGGCTCAGGGCGAGCTTCGCGATCCTGGCGGCTCCGCCCAGCGCGGGTTCCCGGATGATCTTCGATCCGCCTCTGCCGCCCAAGCGCGCCCAGCTGCAGGCGAGGGCCCCGATGGGCCGACTCGCGAAGATCCAGGTGCGGTACGACGAGCCGTTCTGGCAGGAGCGAGGCCTGTCCGGGGCCGCCTTCGAGTGTGGAGATCTCGCCTTCTGGCTCTTCGATGGGAGCAAGCCCACCGACTCCCTAGCGACGATCGTGGGGTTCATCGGCGGCAAACACCTCGATGCCTGGCATGCCCTGTCACCGAACGAGCGCGAGAAGCGGTTCATCGAGATTCTCGTGAACAACTTCGGAGACAAGGCGCGAGACGTCCGCTACGTGCACGAGACCGACTGGACCGTTCAGCCGTGGACCGGCGGCGCGCCGGTCACCTTCATGCCCACCGGGCTCCTAAGCAGCGCCGGGTCGGCGCTGCGTGAGCCCGTCGACCGCCTGCACTTCGCCGGCACCGAGGCTGCGCCCATGTGGTCGGGCTACATCGAGGGGGCGCTACGAGCAGGGAAGATCGCGGCGGGCGACGTCCTCGCCCGCCTGGCCTGATGCGACGACCGACAAAGGGAGAAGAAGTCATGTCCGAATCACGTCGCCGCCGGCGTTCCATCGTTCCCGAATCCATGCAGGCGGACTACACAGACTACCACTTCTCGCCGGGAGTCGAGGCTGGTGGTTTCCTCTTCATCGCCGGCCAGATCGGCCTCGATGAGAACGGAGCTGCCCCGGAGGATCCCGCGGAGCAGGCAAGGATCGCGTTCACGGCAATCGGCGAGGTCCTGGCGAAGGCCGGCCTCGACTTCACCGACATTGTCAGCCTCACAAGTCACCACGTGGGCGAGATCGACCGCATCCTCGAGTGGTTTCCGACGGTGAAGGACGAGTTCATCGTCGAGCCATTTCCGGCGTGGACGGCAATCGGGGTCACTGGACTGGCGCTTCCGGGGCTCGTGGTCGAGATTACTGCCATCGCTCAGCGTTGAGCACCTCGATGCACACTCGGTGGATCCTCGTCTGTCGTCCGGCCGCAAACCGGATGGAGGCGATCCAGGCGCGATTGGGACGAGCGCGGGGTCGGGCCGGGTAGTGACCCTCCTGACCCCGCGCGGCGGCGCCCTCACCAGTCGGCGCATTGAGGGCACCGGGAAGCCGACGAATTCGTTCTTTCAAAACTCCCGAGAGGACGAGCGTGCGCACAGCCGCAATACGTGACCGAGCGTCGAGAAATGCGGCCCGCTTCCCGAAGGGTGGAACTCGAGGGGCAGACCCTCGTGCCACGTTGTTGACACCCGTTCAGCTATCTCGGACAGGCGCTGTGCCCTTGGCAAATGAACTTCCATCGTGCGTGGCGATCCCCGGGCGAGGGATTGTCGTCGTGTCGGAGTAATGAATCATGTTGCTCTTGTGGGCGGCGCTCTAAGACTGGTCAACACCGGCGCTTGAAAAACTGACCGGTTGTCGGGCGTCTGGAGCTAGCGCCGTTCGATTCAGGCTGACGCAAGCGGGCGCGCAAGCCCTCCAGGCGGTCGGACTCGTGTTCGCCGAAGGGACACGTTTGCGATCCCACGGCGACTCCAGCGAGCCGGGCCAACACCTCGCGGGCGACTTCGCCCGTGTGCTGACGGCACGCCTCATCGAACTGGGTTGGTTGGAATGTTCGGGAAACCGGGCACTACGGGTCACACACGTCGGGGAGACGGAATTGCGCTCTAGCTGGTCCTTAGAGTCGCGGCGCTTTCGTCTCTAGCGGCCATAGCGCATGTGGTCTGCTCGCGCAGAATGCCTGTTCGCCAGCCTGCCACGCCCTTCAACTCGTTTGACCCTGGGCACGATGCCGCATGTCACAGGTGATGCAATGGTCCGAGTGGCGCAGGTCGGCGGGCGTGCCTGTCGATCAGCCGGCCTCGCGATCACTTTCCGTCGTTCAGTCTGTATCTGCTCCTGCGACGGGCCAGTCGTCCGATTGCTCTTGTTCCTCGCCGGGCCCCGATGCACGATGACCAAATACTGCGTCGACGGCTCGCTTGGTGCGCTCGGCGCTGTCCTCGACGAGGTGGGTGTAGGTGCGCAGGGTGAAGCCGGGGTCGGCGTGACCGAGGTACTCACTGAGGGCCTTGATCGATTCACCTTCATGGAGCGCTGTGCTGGCGTAGAAGTGCCGGAGAGCGTGGCTGCCGTTCTCGCGTGTCACCGGCACGCCTGCTCGCTTCAGCGCCGGCTTCCAGATGAAGGTGTTGATGTAGTTCCGGCCCAGCGCCTTCTTCTCGCGGCTGTAAAGGAGCAACGAGAAGGTCATGGGCTTCCCATCCGTCCTGTCCCACGGGAGAGTCACCTCGATCGGCGGATAGGCGGTCATGTGCGAGTTGATCGCCTCCAGGACCGCATCGGGAAGCGGCACGTCGCGCACCTTCCGTCCCTTCGGCAGACCGAACATCTGCTTGTTGCCGACGAGCTTCACCTGGCGCCGAACGTGCACCTCGCCACGCTCGATGTCGATGTCCTGGGGAGAGAGGCCGAAGATCTCGCCCTGTCGCATCCCGAGTCCGGCACCGAGCCAGACCATGAGCTGATAGCGCGCCGGCAACTCGTCACGGACGGCGAGCACCCGATCCCGGGTCCAGGGCACGACCTTGTGGTGCCCGCGCCTCGGACGGCGAACGGAGCGTGCTCGACACGGGTTGGCGACGATCAAGGAGTCGTCGACCGCAGCTGTGAAGACCGTCGACACATTCGCGAAGATGATCTGTCGATAGGACGGCGCGAGATCCGTGAGGGTGCGAAGCCAGCCTTGGATCGTCGACGGCTGGATATCGTTCAGGTTCCGGTTCCCGAGCACCGGAAATGCGTGCAGTCGGAACCGCAGCTCGACGGCGACGTGGGTTCCTTCATCGAACGTCTGGGCTGCGAGCCACTTCCGGGCGTAGGTCTCGAACAAGATCTTTCCCGCGTCGGGGTCGACGTACTGTCCCCGCACGAGATCGGCTGACACTGTGGCGGCGAAGCGGTCTGCGTCGACCTTGCGTTTGAAGCTCTTGTTGCGCTCCTTGCCATCCGGACCACGCCAGCGGACGCGGTACGACCTGAGGACCTGGCCGTTCTTGCCCCGACGCTCACGCCTTTCAACGTGGGCCATGGCGATCCGCCAGATGTTCATCGAGCTAGTCGTGCCCACAGTCGCCGCAGCGAGCGCGGGCAAAGCCATGGGCAAAGATGCCGCACTCAAGATACTTGGCAAACGCTTTGCGCACGAAGGGCTTGGGGGTGTGGTGGTCGCCCTGGCCGTCGAACTGACCCGCGCTGGCCAACTCTAGCCAGGTCTCGTAGTGCTCGGCTACCGTTTGGTAGAGCAGCGTGCGTTCGGGGTGGCGTGGGTTGTAGAGCTTGGGCTTGGAAGTGGCTGACATGAATACTGTACAAATGCACAGTATTCTGCGGCGATTGTTTGGGTACGCAAAGCACAAGGCCCGAACCGTCGCCAGTTCGGGCCTTGTCAGGGTAGCTTGGCTGCGGACTTACTTGCGCGCAGGCGGCACATCCGTGCAGCTGCCATGCGCCACTTCCGCCGCCATGCCGATGCTCTCGCCCAGCGTCGGATGCGGGTGGATGGTCTTGCCGATGTCGACAGCGTCCGCACCCATCTCGATGGCCAGGGCGATCTCGCCGATCATGTCGCCCGCATGCGTGCCGACCATGCCGCCGCCCAGGATCTTGCCGTGGCCCCGGCCAGCATGGCCGTCTCCTGATCCTGCTTCGGGGCTGTCGTCGAACAGCAGCTTGGTGACGCCTTCGTCGCGGCCGTTGGCAATGGCGCGGCCCGAGGCCGTCCAGGGGAACAGGCCCTTCCTGACCTTGATGCCCTGGGCCTTGGCCTGGTCTTCGGTCAGGCCGACCCAGGCGACTTCGGGGTCGGTATAGGCCACCGACGGGATCACGCGGGCGTTGAAGGCGGCCTTGGCCAGCGCCTCGTCGCCTTTCAGCTCGCCGGCAATCACCTCGGCCGCCACGTGCGCCTCGTGCACCGCCTTGTGCGCCAGCATGGGCTGGCCGACGATGTCGCCGATGGCGAAGATGTGCGGCACGTTGGTGCGCATCTGGATGTC
>NZ_DAOLGP010000065.1:0-6011 GCF_035329545.1 Candidatus Neomicrothrix sp. | reverse complement strand
CTCGGTAGAGGGGTTACCCCTACAACGGTTTTCGAGCCCGCCGCCGGATGCGGCGGATCCTCGATGGATGCTGGAGTCTAGCCGGGTTCGGGGGCTCGTTGGGGTAGCGATTGGGATAGCTGCGTCGCTGGCGGTCGCGACGCTACCGCTTCGCGGGCCACCGCGGAACCTTCTCTAGCTGGGGATCGCAGCGGTGGCGGTGCCGCGTCAGGCGAGCCAGGCTATACCCCCGAGTTCCCCCGAGGCCCAGATGTCCCGGTTCGACGAGATCGAGGCGGACTGACCGGGACTCACGGACCCTCGCCGGACGACCTGCCCCGGCCCATTTTCGGCCCAGGAAGGTGGAGAAGGAGGTCACCCGGGGGCGCGGTGCTGGGCCGGAATCAGCGGCGGGCGATGGGCCGGCCGACGCCGTTTGGCGGGCGCCTGCAATTCGTCCAAAGCGGGAGCGCGGTCGATGCCGGTTGCGCTCCCGCCCTCGCGCGGAGGGACCTGCGCTTCAATAGGCTGACGCCACGGCTAGCCCCACCGCGGCAACCGCACAGAGGATGCCCGCCCCGACTGCGATCTTCAGAATTAGGGTCGACACGCGGGCGCGCTCATACCCAGCCTGCCGGGATCCGAAACCACGTCGTTCGCTCGCCGCGTTCGATTGACCTCGGAATACACTCGCGCAATGGCGTACTCGGAGGAGCTGGCCGCGAGGATTCGAGACGTCGTCGGGGGTCGGGACGGGATCACCGAGCGCAGAATGTTCGGCGGCATCGCGTGGATGGTCAGCGGCAACATGGTCTGCGGAACGCTTGGCGAAGACCTGATGGTGCGGCTGGATCCCGACGACGCCGAGCGAGCGCTAGACGAGCCGCATGTCGACCCGATGGACTTCACCGGACGCCCGATGCGCGGCTTCATCAAGGTTGGCGCTGAAGCGGTCGCGGCGGACGCTGATCTCGCCCGCTGGATCGACCCTGGCGCGTCGTTCGCTGCCGGGCTCCCGCCGAAGGCCTGACGCGGCCCGGGGACGTCCAGCATCAAGCGCTAGACCCATGAGCCGACGGGCGCCTCGATGCGAGGCGCGCCCGTTCGGCTCCGCCGGCAGCAGTCAGGCTTGCGCTGCCGCCGTCATGTTCTTCTCCACGACCGCCATGGTCTGCTGGAGCTCGCTCGTCGGGCTGAACTCGACGACCTTCGTCCCCGCGAACAGCACCGGTGTGTGCCCGGGCGGCGCGAAGTACGCGTCCCCGGTCACATAGGTCTCCTCGCGGCCGTCGCCGAACTTGAAACTCACTTTGCCGTCAATGACGTACCCCCAGTGCGGACACTGGCAGCGGTCATCCGGCAGCCCGGTGAAGAACGGACTCAGATCAGCATCCTGCGTGTAGGTCTCAAAGCCGACGGTGTAGCCGCCCTCGAAACGCTCAAAATGGCCCTCATAGCCCTCGACCTCAACGGACTCCGAAGCGGTCGCTCTCGACGCCTTCGGCATCACTCAACCTCCCTAGGTCGGGTACCCGGCCGACGCTACTCCCCGACCTCCGCGCGAGCAACTGAGAAATATGCTCCGCAACCGGTGCAGTGCACGAGCGCAAGCGAGCGCGCGTGGCTAGTGTGGCGAGTGACGTCGATCTCCGTGCTGCAGGTCAGGCCACTCGCGGGGCCGACGACCGTGATCGTGCCCTGCGGGGCCGTGACGAGTCTGTCGCCTTGGTGGGCCTCGCCGCGGACGACGGCGCTGCGGTCGCTGATGGAGAGCCCGAGGCCTGCGCCTGGACGAGGCCTGGGGTGATCGGCGCGACATAGTTGAGCTTCAGCTCGGTGGTCGCGCCCCAGTGGCCGTCAGGGATCAGCCGGTAGACGACGGCGCCGGTGATGTGGTCGAGGATCGCGGCGATCGCGCCGCCGTGCCACGTTGCCGGAGGTGTCGGCGTCTGTGAGGCTAGGTCGGCCTCGGCCCACAGTTGGCCCGGCTCGAAGCGCAGCCAGCGTCCCCCGAGGTACTGCGGCAGCCCGGTCATCTGGTTGCCGAGAGTGAGCATCCGCTCGGCGATCTGCGGGTCGTAGAGCTCGGAGGAGCCTAGCGATGACTCGCGTGAGGAGTACCGGAGCCTGACCGCGACGACGATCCCTTCCCCCGTCAGGATCCACGGAACGTACCTCTCGGTGAACTAGATGCGATAGCGTCTCTGCCCGGAAGTGCGGACGGATCCGACAGACAACGGCGGCCTTTTCGTCGCCCGCAGGCCCGGGACGAGGCCGGTCCACTACGCCGCGCCACCGCAGGCCGCAAGCGCCGCCCAGCGACGCCGCGACGCGGTGCTCGCGGCGGGCATCCTCGGCGTGATGGTGCTGGTCAACCTGCTGTTCTGGGGGCCGGTCCCGGCCGGCTGGCTGTGGATCGTCTCGCACATCGCGTTCCTGGCCGACCACATCTTCTTCGCCCTGGTGGTCGCGTTCATCGGCATCCTGCTGACGCTGATGGCCGCGCTCGTGCTTCTGAAGCAGCTCGACCACGCCTGGGTGCTCGTGCGCCGCGCCGCGGGCGTCGACCAGCGCAGCGGCGTGATCGGCCCGGTGTTCGCCTACACCGCCCTGATCGGCGCCTCGCTGTTCGGTCTGTGGATGATCTTCGGCGGCGGCCTCGCCGACTCGCTGAACCCGCCCACCTGATGGGCCTGCTCGACCACTACAAGCAGTTCGAGGAGCTCTCGGACGAGGAGGTCAGCGCCCGCCTGCGCGAGGAGGCCGACGAGCGGCGCCGCACCGCGCTCGCCCGCGTCGACGACCTGGACCTCTCGCGCACCACCTGGCCGGACTACCCGCCCTCGGGCGTCGTCAACGCCATCACCTTCGTCGCCCGCGCCGGCCTACACCGCTACACGGAGGGGTCGACCGAGCTGCGCGCCGAGCTGGCGCTCGCCCACGACGTCGAGCCCGAGCGGGTCGCCGTCGGCGACGGCGCCTCACAGCTGTTGGCGTCCGCCGCGCAGGCGCTGATGGAGCCCGGCGACGAGCTCGTCACACCCTGGCCGTCCTATCCGCTCTACCCGATCATGGCCCGCCGCGTGCGCGGATCGTTCGTCCCCGTCCACGGCTTCGACGTCGACGCACTGCTGGCCGCGGTCACCGACCGCACCCGGCTGCTGATGCTCTGTAACCCGAACGACCCGACCGGGGAGCTGCTGCCCGTCGCCGAGCTGCGCCGCCTGCTGGAGGGGCTGCCCGAGCGTGTCGTCGTGCTGCTCGACGAGGCGCTGCGCGACTTCGTCGACGCCGAGGAGCGCGACGCCGCCCTGGCGCTCTGCGAGGACCACCCGCGACTAATCGTTTTCCGCAGCTTCTCCAAGGCCTGGGGCCTCGCCGGCCTGCGCTGCGGCTTTGCGATCGGAGGCCCCGGAGCCGAGCCGCTGATCGATGAGCTCGGCCCGCCGCTGGGCATCGGCGAGCTCGCCCAGGCGGGCGTGCTCGAAGCGCTGCGCCACGGCGGCAAGACGGTCGACCGCCGTACACGGCGTATCTCCGTCGAGCGCCGGCGCCTCCTCGAGGGCCTGCGCGAACTCCCGCTCGAGGTCACCCCGACCCAGGCGAACATCGTCTGGATCGCCGCGCGGTCGATGGACGGCGCCGAGCTCGCCGCGCGCCTCGGCCGCCAGCGCGTGGTCGTGCGCGCTGGCGGGCCGCTCGGCGACGCGCGACACGTCCGCGTGGCGATCCAGGGCAAGCTCGCGACCGACCGCCTTCTGCGTGAGATCGCGCGCTCGCTCGGCTGACCCCCGCGCGGCCAGTGCCTTCCGCACGGGCGCGCGTCAAGGGCAGGGTTGCGAGCCTCGTTCCCGAGGGGCACATGCGTAGCGCTCGGCGGCACATCGCACGTCGCCTGAGTCACCTGAATCCCGACGGCTCGCGGCCTGCTCATGGGGTGGACCTCGACCACGCCTGGAGCGCCGGCCAGCCGCCGCCCGAGACGCGGCACGGCTAGAGGACAGGCGTGCTGACGGAACGGATTGCTGGCTTTCGTGGTTTGTCAGCGACTATTTCGTTGCTGGCGTATCGGGCCCCTCGATCGAGAGCCGTGGAAGTCGCCGAGCCAGGCCGCCGGGCATCCACCAACTCACACGACCGGCGACGAACATGAGCGCCGGCACTAGCACGAGGCGTATGAGGAACGCATCAACCAGGACAGCGGTGGCCAGGCCGAGGCCGAACAGCTTGATCGTGCGATCGTCGCCGAGCATGAAGGAGCTGAAGACGGCGATCATGATGATCGCGGCGGCTGTGATGACCTTGCCAGTGAGGGCCAGGCCGTTGCGCACGGCGCCGGCGGCGTCCTTGTGGTGCTCCCACTCCTCGTGCATCCGGGTTACGAGAAACACCTCGTAGTCCATCGACAGGCCGAACACGAGAGCGAACATGAACACAGGGAGGAACGCCTCGATCGGGCCTGTCGTGTGAACGCCGATCAGTGACGCGAAGTGGCCGTCCTGGAAGACCCATGTGATCACCCCGAGGGCCGCGGCAATGGTGAGGACATTCATGACCGCTGCCTTGACCGGGATGAAGATCGAGCGGAATACCACGGCGAGTAGGAGCAGCGACAGGCCGACCACGACGAGGACAAACAGCGGCAGCTTGGACGCCAATACTGCGGATAGGTCTGCGGTCGTCGCGGTCGCGCCACCGATCCAGGCACGGACGCCGGTCACCCGCTCCACGGGCGGCACGACGTTGTCGCGCAGCCGACCGATCAGGTCGGTCGTCGCCGTAGCTTGCGGCTTGGTGGCTGGGAACACAGTCAAGATGGCGGTGTCCTTGGCGACGTTGAGGACGGGTCGGCCGACTTCGGCCACACCGTCTTCGGCCGCAAGCGCCGCCGAGAGCTTGCCGAGCGCGGCTCGATCACCGTTACGGGCCAGTTCGGCGACAACCAGCAGTGGGCCGTTGAACCCAGGCCCAAAACCCTCCGAGAGCTGGTCGTAGGCGATCCGCGTCGTGCTTCCGGGTACGTCAGTGCCCGCATCGCCGGAACCGAGTTGCACCCCGAAGAGCGGGAGCGCGAGGATGGCCAGCACCCCGAGCGTCGCGACGGCGAACAGCCGCGGGCGTCGCTCGATGGTGCCTGCCCAACGGGCGAAGCCGTGGGGCGTAGCCTCGGGCGCCTTCACCGCGCCAGGCTTGACCCGGTGGCCGAGCCAGCCGAGCAGTGCAGGGAGCAGCGTCAACGAGCCGACCATCGTGAAGAACACCGCCAGCGCGGCAGCCATGGCTGGGCCATTCAGGAACGAGACGCCGAGCAGCAGCATCCCGAGGAGGGCAACGACGACCGTCGCACCGGCGAACAGCACTGAGCGCCCGGCGGTGTCCAGCGCGTTGATCGTCGCCTCGCGCACGTCCTCGCCGGCTCGCCTCTCGCCGCGAAAGCGGTTGAGGATCAGAAGGGCGTAGTCGATCCCAACACCGAGCGCGATCATCACCGCCAGCGTCGGCGCGAAGCTTGCAATGTCGAACAATGGCGACACAGCCAGCACGATGGCCATCGCCACCGCGATCCCCGCGAACGCAACGATCAGCGGCATCGTCATCGCCGCGAACGACCCCAGGACTACGAGCAGTACGACGATCGCCACCGGGACGCCGACGACCTCGGCGGCCGACGGCTTGGGCCGTTGTGCGATCTTGATCGCCTCACCGCCGACGTTGACCTCAAGACCGTGGCTGGCTGCGGCCCTGGCGGTCTGGACCACACGATCGACATCCGCCTTTTCCAGATCATTGGCCTGCTTGTCGAACGCAAGAGTGGCGAAGCCGACCGTGCCGTCGCGACTGATCGAACCCCGGCGCGCATCTGGGCTCTGGACGCTCGCGACGCTCGGCAGCGCGCGGAGCTTGGCGAGCAGCGCCTGCACCTCGCGCCTACGACTAACGTCCGAGATGGTCCCGATATTCGCTTTGAACACGACCCGACTGGAATCCCCGGCCTGCTCTGGGAACTTGCTCCTGAGCAGGTCGACGGCGCG
>NZ_DAOLGP010000064.1:0-6075 GCF_035329545.1 Candidatus Neomicrothrix sp. | reverse complement strand
TGCTTCTTGGGCGGGCGCGACCGCACCCGCACGGTCACCGGTCTCAGACAACCTGATGGCCAGGTTGTTCAACGCCGCTGCCAGGTCGGGTTCGTAGGCCCGGTTCTCGGCCGCTTGAGCCCGGTAAAGGTCGACTGCTTCTTGGGCGGGCGCGACCGCACCCGCACGGTCACCGGTCTCAGACAACCTGATGGCCAGGTTGTTCAACGCCGCTGCCAGGTCGGGTTCGTAGGCCCGGTTCTCGGCCGCTTGAGCCCGGTAATGATCGACCTCAATTTGATCAATGACTGCTGCGATACCCTTAACGAGGGGCGCGAGAATATTCGCATCACAGCCCAAGGCCCGTTCAAGTCGTTGGACCGTTTTTGCGTCATCCCACGGCAACACTCGGATTAGCTCGGCCAAGCCGGTCAAGGCCCGTCGAGTGGTTCGTGGCTGAGCACCGTCCTGCGCGCGAGACGCCAACGCCGAGCCGAAGACTTCCCACGTCGTCTCAAGGCTGGCAAGCAAATCCGACGCAAACGGTCCGACGACAGCCGTCTGCGGGTTGGTAGCGGCGCCCGCGACCCGCGCGAGGGTGACGAGCACGTCTGCCTGGGCGTCCGGTACTGCGGCCAACAACACAGTCCGGATGAGATCCGGGTCGAGTTCTGCGATCAGTACGTCCGCAACCGGGTCGGGATGCAGCGCCTCGAACCCATCTCCGTACATGCCCTCGTACCCAGTGGCGAGATGTTCTGCCGCTGCGGCCGTCAGGCCGAACAGTTCAAGCCGTTCGCATGCTTGCTCCTGGGTTGTTACTCCGCCCAACGACAGCGATGCGACGGCCTTGCGGAGATTGCCCCGAACCTCATCTCTGAGCGCGTCCGGCACCGGGTTGAGCGGCGTGGATGACGGCACCAGGTGGCTTCGCCAGAACTGCCGCTCTCGTTCGAGCAACCTCTGCAGGACCACGCGGTCACTGTCACCGCCCTCGAACGCTGCGGCGACAACCGCCAGCGACGTATCGAACGTCGACTGCTGAGCACTCCAAGTGGGTGAGACCTCCATCTCAAGCTGGCCGAACCGCTTGGCCGCCACCTCACCCAGCACCTTTTGGTTGCCCACCTGCTTGCGCCCGAGCGCCTCCAGGTCGCTCCGCTCCAGCGTGTCGGACTCCAGGAGGACGTGATCGAACGCGCCCCGGTGGCGGCTGAGCAGCAACAGCCTCACCCGGTGGCTTGCGTCGTCGGCGCAGGACTTTGCCCATTCCATCCACTGACGAACCGCCGTCGGCTGGTCTTCGGGGTAGTCGACGACGACCAGCAGGTCGGCGTTGACGACCGTCCCTGCTTGGGACCATGCCGATTCGTGCTTGGCTCGAAGGAGTCCCACCACCCAGCCATCGGCCGACGCTCGAACCAAGAGCTCCTGGGCGGCCCGGGACTTGCCCATGCCACCGGCCCCGGTCAGCAGTGCTGCCCGGAACCGATTGCCCGTTTCGAGAAACCCGTCGAGGCGTGCGTCGGTCGTATCCCCACGACCCACCGTTTCGATTGGGTCAGTCCAAACATCATTGTGAGTGGTCACATCGATGGGGTCGCCCGGCACATACGGCACCACGGCATGGCGGTACTGAAGTGCCGCCATCGGGCGCAGGTTGCTCGGGCGTAGCGGCGCCACCGGCGGTTCGAGCACCACCGCTGCCATCTCGCCGGTGCTGCCAACGGGCCTGACAGGACATGGAACCAACAATCCGTCGTTGGATGCCACCACCTCCTGGCGCAAATGGCTCCAGATGACCTGACGAAGTGTTCCCCGGCCGTGATCGTCGTCAGCGAGCAACATCGACGACGCACTGACCATCCGCAGCGCGTCGAGCGTGCCGTCCACCACTCGCAGGATGCCCACCAGACGGCCATCCGCAACCACCGGTCCCCCGGAGATCCCGGCCCAACCGCTGATGACCTCTTCAGCGCTGCCATCCAACCGCCCGCCCGCCGTGTTCGGTCGCGGATTCAGTCGGGTCTCGATCGACCGTTCTGGTTGGTCCGACCCACCGGTGATGGTGACGCCCGCCCGGTACTGGGCACCCGTACCCGAACGAGCGGCGGTGGCGCCCGGATAGCCCCAGAGCTCCGCCTCGATGTCACCGTCCCCGTTGAGGTACCCCCACGGTGGAGGGTTGAGATCCCACAAGGGTTTGTCGAGCAACAACACGCGAACGTCCAGGCTGGTGTTCTCAAAGATCGATTTGGCCGGCACCCAAGCTGCGGTGGAGCCGTTCGCGCACTTACGGACTGCCGCCGAGTCGAGCGCCGGGGATTCGCCGTCCACCGAATGGGCGCAGGTGAGCACCAAGGAGTTACCAACGGAGCAGCCGCTCAGCACCGCTCCCCCGCTGGCTGCCTCGACCCGGACCTCGCACAGGCGCTCGGAGCCACGGAAGGTCCAAGAGCTACTCACGGCCGGCTGCCCGGCTCATTCGACTTCGAACGTGCGGGATGCGGTGAGGTCCTGCGTTCCACCGTCCGGTGTCACCTGCTTGGGCTTCAGCTTCAACGTCAGCTTGATGGTGGAGGCGCTGGACGCCCCTCCCCCGCCCTCGAACCCGACGCCCGGCACCTTCAGGTTGAGGCCTCCCTTGCCCTCGGTCGTCACGAGCGCCTCCAGTTCGACCTGAATCTCACCCATGTCGAACCGGATGTCCTGACCAGCGCCTTTGGCGGTGGCTTCGGCCAGCTCCGCTCGAAGCTGTTCGATGACCTGGGCGACGGAGGGCAACTCGGCCATGGCGCAGCTCCTTGGATGGCAGGGATCCCGACAGTACCCCGAACCCTCCGGCTCGGGGCGTGGCGCCTTCACTGCTTCCTTGGTTGGTTTTTGACTCGACCGGTGAACACAGGCTCGCTCAGGATCGGGTTCCGAGCAGCGACTACCTCAGAGCCTCGCTACCGTGGACCGGGTGAGGAGTCGCTGCAGGCACGAAGACGAGATGCCGGGTGTCCGTCCGTGCGGTTGATGACCACCGAGATCGCCGACGCGGTCGGCGGTGTGCACGAGGGCAGGGCGATGCCGGTTGAGCAGTACCGCTTCCATCCCCGCGAGCTGGGCACCAGCCCCGACGAGTTGCTCGTCGCCGGGTACCACCGGTTTCTGCGCGACGACACCAACCGACACACACCCCGGGCGGTCTCGGCCGACCGTCCGTACCTGTGCGAGGTGGCTCCGGTGGGCGGCACGGCGATCGTCGTCGCCGAGGTGGAACCCGCGATGCTGGCATTCGGCCGCTACGTGCGGCCCAAGCTGACCGAT
Organism: Candidatus Neomicrothrix sp.; assembly: GCF_035329545.1. Lineage (NCBI taxonomy): Bacteria > Bacillati > Actinomycetota > Acidimicrobiia > Acidimicrobiales > Microthrixaceae > Candidatus Neomicrothrix > Candidatus Neomicrothrix sp. The sequence continues at coordinate 2,781 of NZ_DAOLGP010000064.1, read as the reverse complement.
CGATGTGTCGGGATCACCGGGTCGGTCGGCAAGACCACGGTGAAGCAGCTGATCGCCGCGGCCACCGCCACGACCTACCGAACCCACGCCACGCCGAGGTCGTTCAACACCAAGTTCTCCATGCCGGGCGTTCTCGCCTCGGCGCCCGACGAGACCGAGTGCCTCGTGCTGGAGTTGGGCGCCCGATACCGAGGCGACCTGCGCATCATGACCGAGGTGGCACGTCCGACGGTGGGCGTGGTGACCAAGCTGGGCTGGGCCCACCTGGGGCCGATGATGGGCCGCGACGGCATCGTCGCCACCAAGGGGGAGCTGGTCGAGGGGCTGCCGGCCTCGGGCACCGCCGTGCTCTCCACCGACGATCCGCTGGTCGAGGGCTATGCCGCCCGTACCCAGGCCACGGTGCTGAGCTACGGCTCGACCGGCGACGTGCGGGCTCCTCGAGTGGACTTGGCGGGAGACCTGTCGCTGCGGGTGTCGGTGAGCACGCCGTGGGGTGACGCCGAGCTGCATCCAGCCGTGAAGGGTGCCCATCACGTGACCAACCTGCTGGCAGCACTGGCCGGCGCCCTCGCTGTGGAGGTGCCGCTCGACGCAGCGGTTGCCGGCATCGAGGCGGCGGAACCACCCGACCGACGCATGCAGATGCACCGGGTCGCCGGTGACATCACGGTGATCGACGACAGCTTCAACGCCACGCTCGATTCGGTTCTCGGAGCCCTCGATGCACTGGCCGCGGTCGATGCCCCCGAGCGGCTGGCGGTGCTGGGCCCTCTGCGGGACGGCATCGCCTACCTCGACGAGATCCATTCCGTCGCCCGCGAGCGGGCCGAGACGCTGGGCATCGAGATCCTGGCCTACCGGGCGCCGATCTACGGCCTGCCGGTTGTGGACCATCGCCGCCAATTGCGGGAGCGGATCGACGCGTTGCCGCCCGGCTCGGCGGTTCTGATCAAGGGCAGCCGCGACGATGTGATCGACGAGGTCGTGGCCGAGCTGATCGGCCAACTCGGGAGCTGAAACGACCGCCTGAGCGCGCTCCGGGCTCCCGACTTCGGGCTTGGATTGAGCTGATCGGCCAACTCGGGAGCTGAAACGACCGCCTGACGGTCGTTCGGGCTCCCGACTTCGGTGACGGGGCGGCCCAGTGGGTGGGATGGCCCCTACAGGTGGCGATGGAAACCCATGAGGTCGGGGCCGTCGTCCTGCGTCTCGTCCCGTTCGGGCGCGCGACGAAAGCCCAGCGACAGGTACAGCGCCTGAGCGCCGGCCATGTAGTCCGCGGTCCGCTCAGCCATCTCGGTGACCCCCTCGGAGCGCAGGCGAGCCATGACCTCCTCGACCAATGCTCGACCGATGCCCCGACCGCGGGCCTGCGGACTGACCGACACCTGACGGGCCCGGCCCACCTTGCCGTCGGTGCCGGGAATGCGGTCGTAGCCGACGGCACCGACGACGAAGCCGTCGGCGTCCTCGGCCACCAAGAGGGTGCACTCGTCTGCACGGGCGGCGACGTCGGCCAGTTCACGGTCGTACTCCGCCAGACGCGGCCGACCGGGGATCGATGCGTACGCCGCCACCGTCAGCTCACCGATCACCCGCCAGTCGGCCTCGGTGGCCGCCCGCACGCGGATCGAGGATCCGACGGGCTCGATGTCGGTGTCGATGAGCGCTCTTGACCGCTCGTGGCGGTCCACAGCCATGGCACACAGGCGGTCGAGCACCTGGGGAAAGGCCACGCCGGACGCCGCCCACATGCGCGGGAAGGTCGATTCGGTGGTGAACCCGGGCATCGTGTTGACCTCGTTGACCAGGAGCGCCCCATCCTCGGTCAGAAACACGTCAACCCGGGCCAGCCCATCGACCCGAAGAGCGGCGGCCACGTCGGGAGCGGAGTCTCGAACCCGCTCCCGAAGGGCGGGCCCGAGATCGGCCGGCACCCGCGCCATGGCCGCCCCGGCCCCGTACTTGTCGGCATGGTCGAGGAACTCGCCATGGGGCCGGGTCTCGGACACCTCCGACACCTCGTAGCCGTCTGCACGGTCGCCCAGGATCGACACGCTCAGCTCACGGCCTTCGACGCCCGCCTCGATGATCAGCGTGTCGTCGTAGCTCGCGGCGTGCGATATCGCTGCGTCCCAGCCCAGGACATCGGCCACCCGGCTGATGCCGATCGACGAGCCCAGGTTGGCCGGCTTGATGTACAACACCGTCGAGCCGAGCCGGTCGGCCGCCTCGTCATAGGTCGGCACCCGGTCACCCGGGTAGACGCCCAGCCACCGGGTTTGGGCGATGCCCCGGGCATCCAAGACGTCGCGGGTCAGCGTCTTGTCGAGGCACACTGCGCTCGAGGCCAACCCGGAGCCCACGCAGGCCACGTCGGCCAACCGGGCAAGAGCCCCGATCACCCCGTCCTCGCCTCGGGGACCGTGCAGCACCGCCATGAGCACGTCTGGCCGTGCGTCGCTGCGGGTCAACAGCGCCCAAGGGTCGGCATCGGGCCACTCGAGCGGCTGCGGGATCGCCGGCAACTGTCCGTCGAGCTCGATCGCCCGCCAACGACCCCCGCGGTCGATGTGGGCGGCGGTGACGTGGTGCCCGGCTTCGCGCAGCCCGCCGGCGACCGCCCAACCCGATGCGACCGACACGTCGTGTTCGGCCGATTGGCCCCCAAAGACCTCGAGTACCCGCACGCATTCCTCCACGCGCCCACAGCAGCGGCGCCCCTAGGAGCGTGGGTCAGTAACGGGTAGTTGGGTGGTGGACGCACGTCGGTGATGG
>NZ_DAOLGP010000063.1:0-9965 GCF_035329545.1 Candidatus Neomicrothrix sp. | reverse complement strand
TCTACGTCGCCGACCGGAATAACCATCGGATCCGGGCCATCAACCCCACCACCGGGGCCGTCACCACCTTCGCCGGCAGCGGCACCGCCGGGTTTGCCGACGGACCCGGCAACACCGCCCAATTCAACGCCACAGCCGGGGTGGCGGTCGCCCCCGGCGGCACCGTCTACGTCACCGACGCCAACAACCACCGGATCCGGGCCATCAACCCCACCACCGGCGCCGTCACCACCCTCGCCGGGAGCGGCACCGCCGGGTTTGCTGACGGCCCCGGCGACACCGCCCAATTCACCGGCCCGATCGGGTTAACGGTCGCCCCGAACGGCACCGTCTACCTCGGCGACTACTTCAACCATCGAATCCGGACGATCACCTGACCACGCAACAAGCCCCTGAGCCCTTCGTTCGCGCGCAGGGAGTTAGATAACGGCGATGTCGTCTCGACATGTCTCTGAAAGACGGAGCACCCTCAACGTCGAGACGATCTCTTCGCTGCCCGGCGTTCTCGACGTTTCATCACCTCGTTGAAGTAGGCCGCCAGCAGCGACATCCCGCTAACGAGGTAGACGACGGTGAAGAGCTTCGAGAGGTCCGTGGTCGGGCTGAGATCTCCGTATCCCACGGTGGTCAGGGTGACCACACTGAAGTACAACGAGTCGACCCAGCTCCAGTCCTCGAGCAGGTGATACACGACAGTTCCTGTCAACAACGTACCGGCGGCCAAACCGCTCACGACGCTCGTCGAGCGACGCTCCCAAACGCCGGACGTTGCGCCAGCCAGCTCCTCACCTTTCGGCTCATCGCTCGTTGTTTCCATGGCGGGGTCGCTCAGTCGTCGTCGGACGGCGAGTCCTCGCCGCAGGTCGAGGCGCCGGGTTTGGTCGCAGCGGTGCTGGATGTAGCCGTGTCGTCAGCCGCCGGCTCGTCTCCGCCCGGCGATTCCCCACCGTACGTCGAGGCGTACACGACCGCGTAGGTCTTCCCGGAGTTGCTGATGATCGACGTGATGAGCGCAGCAAACGGAAGCGCCATGAACGCACCCATCGGCCCTGCGATGGCTCCTCCCGCCAGCGCCGACCCAAAGGCCACCCCACCGTTGATCGACATCGTCTGGGCACTCAGCTTCGGGCTCAACCAGTAGTTCTCACCCTGCTGGTAGATCAACGTCCACACCAGCAGGATCAGCCCCGCGCCGAGCCCCTGAACGGCCAACGTCATCAGGATCGGAACCGCCGCCCCGATGTAGGTGCCGACCGCCGGAATGAACTCGGCCACGAACCCCTCGAACACCGCCATTGGTAGGGCGTAGACAACCGGCATCCCTACCAGCAGCATCGCCACGAAAAACAACCCACCGTTGATCAGCATCAGGAGCAGGCGCGAATAGAAGTACCCGCCGGTCTGCTCGATCGCGGTGTCCATCACCCATCCGGTCACCTTCTGACGGCGGGGTGGCATCCTCCCCAACAATGCCTTCTGAATTCGCGGCCAGTCCGCTGCGAAGTAGAACGTGAACAGTGCGATCGTCGCCAGGTTGAAGATCAGACCGAGCCCCTCGGACGCGATCCCTCCCAAGTTCTTTGAGAACTTCGTGATGGCGTCGTTGGCCGACACCACGGCGTCATCGCCCTTCGATTGTCCGATCACGTCCTTGCCGATCAGATCCTGACCCTTGGCGTTCAGTTCCGCGACCCATTTGTCACCGTCCTTGCCAACCTCGCCCGCGAACTCCGTAACGCCTGGGATCAACACCACGACCATCAGCACCAGGAACAACAACAGCACTGCGTAGATCGTCCCCACCGCCGCCCCGCGCTTCCACCCTCTTTTTGCGTGGAGATGGTTGACCGCCGGGACCATCGCAATCGCGAAGAACAACGCCAGCCCCAGCAGCCTCAACAGCGACTGGGCCCGCCAGGCCATCGACGCGAGAACAAACGTCGCCAGCCCGACCACCACGACCTTCCACAGCGACTGCCACACCCACTTGTTCAACCACGCCGGGGGGCTCGCCGACTGAGCCGCTCCGGCACGCGCCGCAGCGACGACGTCGTCGGGCATCTCACCTTCGACGACCGCTCCGCCCTGAGTTTCTGGCCCTTCGGACACCTGGTCATCGACCACAACGCTCACCTCTCGGTCGCTTCATCTCACCTTCGTACGATGGGATGGCCGCACTCCACCCGGCTCGCCCGCCGGCCTGTCCTCGAAGAATCCGACAGTCCTTCAGCAGGCAGTACAGCACCATCACACCGAGGATCAGCCCGGTGAAAAAGCCGGCCGCCGAGTTGAGGTTGTCCTTCAAGACGTCGCTCTGGCTCCCGAGGGCCTGCGCCGTAATCAAGCCCGCACCCCCGATCACGACGACGAGGCCGAACAGCATCAGGCCTGCGCCGAGGCCCCGCTTGATGCCATGCGCTTCGAGCCGGTGACGGCGAACCCAGCCGGGAACAGCGAAACTGACCTTCTCAACAGAAGCTTCACCGACCTGGGCCGGTGCCGGCGTCGGAACCGAGGCCGAGGCCGAGGCCGAGGCCTGGGGGCTCGCACTCTCTGTCATCGGGTCACCGTACACACGCCCCAGACGTCTGGGCGTCACCTGTTGCGAGTGATTCGGACCAGCCCCCCTACCGATGGATTCAGTGGCGTGTCGGTTGGCCTGAGCAGTGGCGGCTGGGTTGCCCTCATCACCCAAATTGGGGGTGCCGGGGACCGAGTCGCTCGCTCTACGATCGGCGACCATGGACTTGGAGACGTTCCGGAAGGCGTTCACTGGGCAGCCGATCACCACCGCCGACGTCATTGTCGCGCTCGTCGTGCTCGGTGGTGGAGTGCTGCTTTCTTGGCTGCTGGGGCGAGCCCTCCGTAGCGCACTCGGCCGACCTGGTGGGCCCAACGAGCAGGTGGAGAAGCTGATAGGCCGTGTTGTGCAATGGGGGGTCATCGCCGTTGCCGTTGCGTGGTCGCTGAGCATTTTGGGCATGGAGGTCGGCTGGTTCTCGCTGTTCGTTCCGCTTGCGCTAGTGATCGTCGGATTCTCGTTGAAGCCGCTCGTCGACAGTTTTGCCGTCAGCGTCCTGATCGCTTCGCGACCGGCGTTCAGCGTTGGCGACGAGATCTGCGTCGACGACGTCCTCGGCGAGGTCATCGAGATCACCGAACGGAGCGTGGTGCTGCGAGAGCGAGACGGGACGCGGGTTCATGTCCCGAATGTCACCGTGCTGTCAAAGACGGTGACCGTCTACTCGACCGAGAGTGATCGGCGTTCGACCGTCGACGTGAAGCTGGCGGCCGGCACCGACGTTGAGCACGCTAGGAAGGCAAGTAGACCATGACCAACACAACCGTGAGCACGGACACCTCAGGCTTGGGCGGAGGTCTGTTGCCGAGTTGGCGGCAGACACCCACCCGGCAGTCGATCATCGACTTCGTCGATGCCGTGGCCGACCCCGAATCACCCGAGTACGTCGAGGAGTCTGAACGCGTGGCGGTGTTCGACAACGACGGCACGTTGTGGACCGAGCAGCCGCTCTATGCCCAACTCGCCTTTGCCCTCGACCGAGCGACGCAACTGGGCCAACCCACCACGTTGGACGACCTACATGCGGGCGGGATGAACGCATTGAAAGACCTGATCGCCCTCACCCACTCGGGCGTGACCACCGATGAGTTCGACGACTTGTGCCGGAGTTGGCTGTCATCGGCGCGTCATCCACGCTTCGATAGGCCGTACCCGGCAACCGCGTACCAGCCGATGCTGGAACTGCTCGCGCTGCTCGACGAGCACGCCTTCTCCTGTTGGATCTTCTCGGGCGGCGGCACCGACTTCATGCGAACCTGGGCACCCGAGGTCTACGGGCTCCCCCCACACCGGGTGATCGGGAGTGTCGGGGAAACCGAGTTCCGCATCGGGTCGACCGGCCCCGAACTGGTCAAGTCTCCGAAGATCCAGGTTCTCGACGACGGCCCGCACAAGCCGGAATCGATCCACCGTCATGTCGGGCAGCGCCCAATACTCGCCGCCGGGAACACCGACGGCGACCTGGCCATGCTCCAGTGGACCGCCGGCAGCCCGCACCGCACGCTGCAGATGTTCGTGCACCACACCGACGCCGAACGGGAGTACGCCTACGACCGAGACCCAACCCTTGGCAGCGGCACCGACCAGATCATGTCGGCCGCCACCGAGCACGACTGGACCGTGGTCGACATGGCCTCCGACTGGGCCACGATCTACCCGTCAGGCTCATGAGCACGTCGGAGCCAGGTCTCCAGGGCTCAGGCCGCTGGCCCGTTGCGCCGGCCGAGTCAGCTGGGCCCTGCAACCACCCGAAAGCCGATGTTGCCGGCGGTGGAGTCGGTCTGATTCGCGCTCCGCGCGTCGACCCGGTAACGCCAGCAGTAGCTCTCGTGGCACAGGTACGAACCGCCACGCATCACCCGCGCCGACCCCTCTGGCGGACCGGCCGGATCGACGGCGGCCCTACGGTTGTATGTGAGCAGGGCGAACCAGTCGAGACACCATTCCCAGACGTTGCCGGTCATCTGGTGGAGGCCGAAGCCGTTCGGCGGGAAATGGTCGGCGGGACTCGTCCCGATCCACCCGTCGGCACCGGTGTTTCCACCCGGGAAGTCACCTTGGAAAACGTTCATCCGGTGCTCACCGTTCGGCTCAAGGTCGTCGCCCCACGGAAAGTGCGATCCGCTCCGCCCCCCACGTGCAGCACACTCCCACTGCGCTTCGGTCGGCAGGGTCGTGCCGCTCCAGTCGCAGAACGCAACTGCGTCTTCCCAGCTGACGTGGACCACAGGGTGGCCACCTCGATCGGCAACGTCGCTGTGCGGGCCCTCCGGGTGTCGCCAGTCCGCCCCATCGACCTCGCGCCACCAGGGGGCCGCTTCCACACCGCGGGTCGGCGGGAAGTCGTCGGGGAGCAGACCGCCGAAAACGAACGAGTTACCGAAGCGTTCCGCCGTGCTCTGATGGCCGGTTGCAGTAGTGAACGCTTGGAACTGATCGTTGGTCACCGTGGTCCGGGCAATTGCGAACGGGCTCAAGGCCACCGTGTGTTCCGGACCTTCGCCGTCGGTGGGGTAGCCGCGCGGATCGTTGGTGCCCATGGTGAACTCGCCGCCCGGGATGTCGACGAAGTCGAACTCGATGCGCTCGCGCTGCGTCCCAACCTGGTGTTCGGAACCAGCTCCTGCCCCGCTTGGTTCTGCGTCGGCGGGCAAAGCTCCCGGCTCGGTCGGCCGTACCGGCGCGCAACACGGTTGTCCGTCGGACTGCATGGTTCCTCCCCTGCGCGACGTGGCGCTCTGGTCCCCGGTGCGTTCCAGCGCTCGGGTGAGGCCACATGATCACAGATCTCCGTGCGCCGGCGCGTCGGTGGTCGACATTTCACCTGATGTAGGCGATGCCGGGCGACCCACACCTCATTCACACTTTTGTTGCACCTGTCCATCGGGGACCCGTGCCGACCCAGCGAGGTGCCAAGTGGCCACGAACCAGCCCAACATCGTCTTCGTTCTGTGCGACAACATCGGCTGGGGTGACTTCTCCTGCTACGGCGGGACGACGCCGACGCCTCGAATCGACGAACTGGCCAGCGGGGGCATCAGGTTCAACAACTACACGGTCGAGTCCCAATGCACCCCGACGCGTTCGGCCATCCTGACCGGCCGCCAGTCGGTGCGATCCGGCACCTACAAGGTGCCGACGCCCGGCTCCGGGGCCAAGTCCGGCCTCGTTCCCTGGGAGTACACGATCGCCGAGCTGCTCTCCGACGCGGGCTACGCCACGTCGTTGTTCGGCAAGTGGCACTGCGGTGAGACTGAGGGACGTCTGCCGAACGACCAGGCTTCGACGAGTGGTGGGGTTACAAGAACAGCGCCGACGAGGCCGGCTGGACGTCGTATGCGGCGTTCAATGCACTCGCTGAGAAGATGGGACTCGACACACCCCATATCTGGGAGGGCGTGAAGGGCAGCAAGTCGACCGAGGTGCGCGAGCTCAACTTGGAGGTGCGGCCGCTGCTCGATGAGCTGATCGTCGGTAAGACCACCGACTACATCAAGGCCAAGGCAGACCAGCCGTTCTTCACCTACGTCGGGCTCGCAAACATGCACCCGCCCGAAGCGGTCCACCCCGATTTCGATCAGACCGACCCGTCGCGGCTGGGCCTGTACGCCGACGTCATCGCCGAGCTGGACCATCGCGTCGGCCAGATCATGGACTGCCTCGACGAGGCAGGCATCGCCGACAACACCCTCCTCGTGTTCTCCAGCGACAACGGCGCCGGGCTGATCGATACCGTCCCCCATGGCGGTTCGAGCGGCCCGTTCCGCGGCGGTTTCTTCACCCCGCCATGGGAGGGTTCGATGCGCACCGCCGCCATGGTCCGCTACCCCGGAACGGTGCCGGAGGGCGTGGTCACCGAACAGATGCTGTCGGCGCACGACTGGTACCAGACCTTCGCCGCCTTTGCAGGAGCCTCGGACAAGGTGCCGACCGACCGGCCGATGGACGGCGTCGACGCGTCGGAGTTCCTTCAGGGTACGAGCGAGGAGACCGGCCGGGAATCGTTGCTGTTCTTCGGACCTGACGGCGGCCTGATGTCGTCGAAGTGGCGCCAGGTCAAGGTGGTGCTTCGCCACTGCGAGGGGATCGCCGACCCGATCGTGCAGCCGCAGTTCCCCATGTTCTTCGACCTGGGCAGCGATCCCGGCGAGCGCTACAACCTGTTCCAGTTCAAGCTCGACATGGGCTGGATGTTCGGTGTGGCGTTCAGCTCCATCGCCCAGTTCGAGAAGACCGTTGCCCAGTACCCGAACATCGAACCCGGTGAGGAGTTCGACGGCTACCCGGCGTCGGCCTCAACGCAGAAGGGCTGAGCGACGACCTGGCCCGGATTCAAGCGACTTGCTGTCGTTCCAGCGGGCACGTGATGTCAGACCATGCGGCGGCGCGAGCGTCGGCGTCCCCGGCGGCGAGCGCCGCACACCGAGACGGGTGCCCACCCGCTCGGGCCGATCCGAGAAGTACAGCGTCGAAGGCATCACGCCCTCGATGGGTATGCAGGATCGGGTCAAATCGAATCCCCTGATGTGGGTGATGCCGCAGGGATCGCTCGGCCTCAAGCTGATTCCACAACCAAGCGGAGCACCTTTTTCAAGGGCCTCACGAACAGGAGAGATCACATGGCAAAAGCAGACGGAACCTTCCTCTACATCGGCACGTACGCAAGCGAGGCGTTCGCCCGAGACGACTACGCCATCGTCAAGGACCTCCACACCGACGGCGCTGTCGGCACCTACGACGCCGCCGTCATCACCAAGGACTCCTCCGGCAAGGTGCACGTGAACAAGGACGAGATGGCCACGCGCCACGGCGGTTGGGGTGGCGCCGCAGCCGGCGGCGTCATCGGCATCCTGTTCCCGCCGGCCATCCTCGGCACCGCCCTCGTCGGTGGGGCCATCGGCAGTATCGGTGGGCACGTCTGGCGCGGCCTCTCCCGGTCCGACGTCAAGGAGCTCGGTGAGCTGATCGACTCCGGCGAAGCTGCACTGCTGGTCATTGGTGCCAGCACCCTCGAGGCTGCCCTTGAGAAAGCACAGCTGAACGCCGAGAAGCACATCGCCAAAGAGCTCGGTGTCAGCACGGACGACGTCGACGCAGCGGTCCAGGAAGCCGCCTCCGAAATCAACTGAGTTGTCGGCGCCGTCGCCATCAAAGCGGCGCCGCCATCATCAACGCATGCGGGCTCCGCCAACCCGACCGGGATCGTCAGGTCCTGCAACGGAGGCTGTGCGGGGCCCGCACTCGTTGTTCCCACCTTCGGGCTGGCGCTCACCTGCGGGCGCCTGACCCGGCCCGGCCATTCACAACCTCAAGGCTGGCATGGAACTGCTCAAGGCATTCGGTCTGGGAACGCTCGCTCAGGCGTCGCTGGTGCTCGCCGGGCTGATCGTCTGCTGGGTGAAGATCCCGACGCGGATAGTGAGCATCCTCGCCGGGTTCGGCGCCGGGGCGATGATTTCGGCGGTCGCATTGGACCTCCTCGCCCAGGTCGTCGATGATGCCATCGGCCTCGAGGATCTCCCTGGCGTGCTGGTGCACCCGGGCCAACGAGATCTTCACGTCGTAGCGCTCCGTGAAGTGCCAGAGGCTGCGGAGTGCGGCCGCACCGGACACATCCACATAGAAGATCTCCTCACAGTCGATGATCAGCGTGCTGGGCAACGGGCCCTTCTCGGCGGCATCGATCAGCATCTGCTGTCCGGTGTTCTTGAAGGCCTCAGAATTCGAGAACACCAGGGGCGAGTCGAACCGGTAGATCATGACGCCGGGCACAGGTTGGGCGCTGGGGTTGCCATCGCCCTTCTGCGCACCGGAGATCCAGGTGAGCGCTTCAAAATCACCCGTCTTCGAGTCCTGTCCGAGCTCGGCTCGGCCGGGGAAACTCGTCCGATAGACGAGGTAGATGATCGACATGATGATCCCGGCGACCATCGCCGGCAGCAGGTCGAACGCCAGGACGAGCAGCAGGGTGACGTGTCCGAGAACAAAGTCCACACGATCGACGTTCCTGAGCTTGATCACCTTGGTCGGGTTCGCCGATCCCCACATGGCGTTGATCACGACCGCCCCGAGGGCGGCTTCGGGCAGCCATTGAAACGCCGGGGCAAGCACCAACAACGTCAGAAGCACGACCACAGCGAGGATGCCGTTCGACATCTGGGACTTTGCGCCTGCGGCCATGGCGGCCGACGACTTGGACAGGCTGCCGGTGACGGGCATCCCTCCAAGGATGCCGGACCCGACCAACCCCACGCCGAACGCCCGAAACTCCTGGTTGGAATCGAGGTCGTCATGGGTGGTTCGAGCGATCGACGAGGCCGAGCCCCATCCCTCGGAGAACCCGACGAGCGCCACCACGGCTCCGCCGAGCAGCAGGGTTCCCCACGTGGACCACGACAACCCCGTCGGAACCGTGAACGACGGCAGCCCCTTGGGGATCTTCGCCACCAGGTTGATGGTCGGGTTGGCGATTGCCACGTAGATCGAAGCGAGGACGACGGCGGTCAGCGCGGCCGGTACCAGCTTCATAAACCGTTGGATACCGAAGATCAGGGCGATCGCCAAAAGTCCGAGAACGGTGGAGGTCCAGTTCCAGTCACCGATGTGGGACAGCTCCGACCACAGCTTCTGAAACGTATTGCCCGAGGACGCCTTCACCCCGGTGATGTTGCCGATCTGACCGACGATGATCTGGATCGCCATGCCGGTGATGAACCCCGCCATGACGGCCTTCGACATGAAGTTCAAGATCCAACCCATCTTTGCCAGTCCGGCGACGATGAACACCAGCCCCGCAGCGACCGCCAACGCGGCGGTAAACGCAACCGCCTGGGTGGGGCTGGTCGCATTGAGCCCGGCCACGACGCTGGCTGACACGGCCGCCACCGAGCCGGCTGCCGCGTAGACCATGACGCGCGAGCCACCGAACATCGCGTAACCGACGAGCGCCAAGGGGGCGGCATAGAGCCCAACCTGGCCGGGACGTTGGCCACCGACGCGTACCCCATCGACTCGGGGATCAGCAGCGCCGCCACGCTGATCGCCGCGATCAGGTCGGCGACGAAGAACGAACCCCACTTGTACTTCGACAGCCATGCGGCGATGGGAAACCATCGCTGCACAGCACTTGGGGCGGTGGGCTTCGCCGTTGTGGTTGTCGTCGTGGCCATGCCTTCTCTTCCGTCAGTGACAGTTGCCGGGTGCAAGTGAGTGGGTCAGCAGTCCCCAACGCGCCATCAGCCAGCGTGGGCGATGAGAAACACAAACTCAGCTCGGATTTTCATACGGTTGCCGCTGCGGATCATCACTCAACGTGGGTGATGCTCCGCCTGAGGGGTCCCCGTTGAGTGGTCCGGTTGTTATGCGAGTTGGGGTTGGTTGGTGG
>NZ_DAOLGP010000062.1:613-11074 GCF_035329545.1 Candidatus Neomicrothrix sp. | reverse complement strand
ACCCGGATCACCATCGCTGGACCAGCCCCAACCGCGCCCACCCCAACGACCCCGCTGACGACAACGTCTTTGCCGACGGCCGCAACAACCCCGATAGCAAACGCCCCGCCAACGACCCCTCCGATCGTGTCGGCACCTGGCCGCGTGAACGCCTCAGCGCTGTCTTTCGACGTGCCGTCTGGATGGACGGTAAGTGCGGTCGACGAAATGCCAGCCGGCAGTTCGGCGCGCGACACCAAGGTGGTTCTCGATCCCGCAACCACGAACTATCTGATCCGGGCGTACGTGACGCCGCTGGACTCCTCTCGGAGCGTCCGGCGCAAGGCCGAGGATCTGGAGGCGGGTCTCTCCGGCAGGTCAACCGCCGGCTACAGCCGAGTCGAGATGGCTGACTTCGACTTCGGCGACGCCAACGGAAGAAGCTTCCCAGCCGTCTGGTGGGAGTACGACCACGATGTGGACGGTATCCGCCTGAGGTCGATCAACATCCTGTTCGACACTGCCAACTTGAGCATCGGTTTCGTCACTCGGACTCCCGTCGGCGTCGCCGACGGGTACGGGACCCTGTTCGAGCAGGTTCGGCAGTCGGTGGAGGTCCGATGAGGCGGTTCGTCCTCGTAGCGGTGGTTCTCTGCACAGCCTGCTCGGGCGAAGCGGCGGGCCGTGCCGTGCGATCCGATGGTCCCGCTTCGTCCGCGACGCCAGGGAATTCGGGGGCCTCGACGCTGCCGGCGGCGGAGCCGCTGGGCCGAGACTCCGTGTCGACCTCCGGCGCTCCTGTTGTGACGACAGCGTCGCCGTTGCCGTCAATTCTGGTACCCCCTAATCCTCCTGGGGTAGTTGTCAGCCGAAACGGTGTCGTGCTGCCGGTCCTCGAGAACCGCCCGGACGGTCGCCTCGTTCGCACGCCATGCGACCGGACGATCCTGGTCACCGAGGGGACCTTCATCGAGCGAGTCGACGTCGTGGTCGACCCCGGACACGGAGGCCGGGCAACCGGAGCCGTGGGCCCAGGTGGGCTGGGCGAGGCCGATGCCAACCTCGCGGTCGCCGAGCTAGTCGTGGCGAAGCTTGAAGCGGCTGGTCTCTCAGCCCTCCTGACCCGGACCGGTGACTACGAGATGTCCTTGGGAAGCCGGGCACAGACAGCGCGCAGCGCCGGAGCATCTGCCTTTGTCTCGATCCACTTCAACGCCGACCCAGATGGTCCAGCCCCCGGTCCTGGCTCCGAGACCTACTACCAGGCTCAGTCCCCTGACTCCCGGCGCCTCGCAGGACTCGTCTACGAGGAAGTCCACGCCACGCTCAGTGGCTTCTCGGCCGGGTGGGCTGGTGATACCGATGCTGGCACGAAGTACCGGTTGAACGCCGGCGGCAACGACTACTACGGCATTCTCCGCCATTCCGCCGGGGTGACAGCAGCACTCATCGAGTCCGCCTTCATTTCCAATCCCAGCGAGGAACGCCTGATCGGCGATCCGGCCTTCCAGGCGGCACTTGCTGATGCGATCGCACGAGGGGTCGTTCGCTTCCATCGTACGGGCGACCCTGGATCGGGCTTCGTCGAGCCCTATGCGCGAGAGACCGACGTAGGTGGGGACGGTACGGCCGGTCCCCGTTGCGTGGAGCCCCCGCTGTGAGCGAACTGCTTGCCGGCCGCTACCGGGTCCTTCGGGAGCTGGGTTCAGGTGCGATGGGGGTGGTGTGGGAGGCCCACGACGAGGTGCTCGACCGGCTGGTGGCGTTGAAGGAGCTTCGGCCACCCACCGGCCTTGATCGCGAGGCTGCGGTTCAGCGGTTCCTGACCGAGGCCCGGGCGGCCGCCCGGCTCAAGCACGCCAACATCATCACGGTCCACGATGTGGTGAGCGACGGCGGCCGGGTGTTGATGGCATTGGAATACCTGGATGGGCCGACATTCGCTCAGTTGCCGCTGCCACTCGATCCGGCCACGGCGCGTGGCCTGCTCGCGCAGGTGGCCGGTGCGCTGGCCGAGGCCCATGCCAACGGGATCGTCCACCGCGACCTCAAGCCCGACAACGTCTTCGCTCTGGCCGACGGCCGGGCCGTGGTCTGTGACTTCGGGCTGGCTCGGATCGGGGCTGGCACTGGGACCCAGGCGGGCACGGTGATGGGCACGCCGGGGTATCTCGCTCCTGAACAGGTTCGAGGTGAGGCGGTTGGCCCGGCCGCTGATGTGTTCGCCTGGGGTGCGCTGGGCTACGAGCTGCTGACGGGTTCACCGGCCTTCGGATCGCCCGAGTTGGACCCGGCCACGTTGCTCTACAACGTCGTCCATGTCGACCCAGCGCCCCTGACCGCCGCAGGTGACCCCGATCTGGTCGCCCTCGTCGGTCAGTCGCTCTCGAAGGACCCCGCTGCCCGTCCACCGTCCGGGATCGAGTTGTTCCAGGCGTTGACCGGAGTGGCACCGGCCTCGGGGTGGGTGGCGCCGGCTCCGGCCGGGATGTCTACACCGTCGCAGGGTCCGTGGAACCCTGGGGTTACGAGCTTCGTCCCGCCGGGGACGCCCAGCCAGGCGCCGATGATGGTCCCGGCCAGGGGCAAGGCCGGCTTGATCGCCGGGATCGCCGGCCTTGTCGTAGCGGTACTCGCTCTGGCGGTTGCTCTCGCCGTCGTCGTAGGCGGAGGAGGTGGAGGAGGAAATGACGACAACGGTGTCGCCGCCAGCAGCGGCAAGGACGAGACCAGGATCGCCATCGCCACCGCCCCGACGAGTCCGCCGTCCGCGACGGCGCCACCGACGACTCCACCATCTGTCATCGAGCAACTGTCTCCAAGCGGCATCCGGGCCATCGCCGAACGGCAGTCGTCTCGACAGCGGTGCAACAACAACGAGGTCAACTCGTACAGCGCGTTCAATCTGATCGACGGCTCCGACCAGACCGGGTGGGGTGCCGGAGCGAACGACGGCACGGGTGCGTCCGCGACGATCACTTTCGATGCTCCGGTGCAGCTCACTCAGATCGGTCTGACCCCGGGGTACACCAAGGTCGGCCCACGCGCCGCCCAGAACTGCCAGGCCGTCTCGGCCTGGCAGTTCAACCGGTTCGTCACCGCGGTGGAGTATCGCTTCGACGATGGGACCACGGTGACGCAGTCATTTACCAACGATCCCGTGATGCAGTTCATCGACGTGAACGTCCGCACCGAGAACGTGGTGCTCACCATCCTGGGCACGCAACGACCCCCGGGAGCGGATGACGACACGATTCTCTCCGAGATCAACTTCCGAGGACACCGGTGAGGACGGCATCGCTCGCCTTGCTGCTGACCGTCGCCGGCTGCGGTGGAGTGTCGTCCCCTGGCCCCGCGTCGTCTAAGCCGCCCACGACCACTGCCGCGGTGCCGACCAGTGCGACCCCGGCCACCTCGGAGATTCCCGGCACCACCGTTCCACTCCCAACCGGCCCGGCCGTGGCCAGCAGCAGTACGACGGAACCGAGCGAAGCCGTGGAGGTGTCGATCAGGATCGAGTCCCGGGCCGACGACGTGTCCTTCGAGGACTTCGAGACCGTCGTGATGATGACCCTCCTCGATGAGCGGGGATGGTCGTCCGCAGACTTCCGATTCTCCGAGGACGAGAACGCAGCATTCCGTGTGATCCTCGCCGAGCCTGCCGAGGTGGATCGCCTCTGCGCCCCGTTTCGCACGAACGGTCGAGTTTCCTGCCAGAACGGCCCGGTGGTCGCCATCAACGCTGATCGGTGGCGCACTGGGGTGCCCCATTGGAACCTCGGGCTCGACACCTACCGCCGATACCTCGTGAACCACGAGGTTGGCCATCTCATCGGAATGCGGCATCCAGAGCCCCGCTGCCCCCAAGCTGGGCAACCGGCGGCCGTAATGTCACAGCAGACACATGCCTTGGAAGGCTGCTTGGCCAACGTGTGGCCGCGGCAGTGGGAACTGGACCTCGCACGGCTTCGACCGGCGACGCTGGCGCCCGACCCTGACTGGGCGCCCGGCCCACCACCACGAAACGAGGGCACATGAACCGGTTCTGCGATGCCTGTGGCACGCCGATGACCCCGCATTCTCGCTTCTGCGAGAACTGCGGTCAGGCGGCCGCGCTGCCCGTAGCTCAGGCAGCAGTCTCGCCCATTCCATCGACGAGGCAGGGAAGCGTCGTGCAGGTCCTGCCAGCCGCACCGGTCGGCGTGCCGCCCTCGCCCGTCGCTGTTGTCCCAGTGCAAGCGGCGATGCCTGTCGCCGCTGCTGCGCAGGTCGGGTCCGCAGGATCGCTGCGCCTCTCGACGGCTGGCAAGCGCTTCGGAGCGAGCTGCCTCGAGTCCCTGCTATTCCTGGTCACGATCGGGATCGGCTGGATGATCTGGTCGTTGATCGTGTGGGGTAGAGGCCAGACTCCGTCGAAGCAGCTTCTCGGAATGCGAGTTGTGAAGCAGGACACCGGGCAGGTTGCGACCTGGGGCACCATGTTTGTGCGCGAGTTCGTCGCAAAGACCCTGATCGGCTACGGCTCGCTTGGCATCACCTCCATCGTGGGCTGCTTTATGGTGTTGAACGACAATCACCAGGCATTCTGGGACAGGCTCGCCAGCACCCTCGTGGTCGATGAGTCCTGAGGGCTGGAGAGGCTTCGATGTTCTGTGACCGCTGCGGTTCGCCCGTCTTCGAGGGCAGCACCTTCTGTGACGAGTGTGGAGCTGCCGTCGTCGCCGTTGAAGCCCCTGCGGTCGTTGCCACAGGGGGATACCACGTCGGTGCCGAGCTCCTCGACTGGCTGCTTCGGGTCGCCACGCTCGGCATAGGGTGGTGGGTCTGGTCGATCCTGCTCTGGAGCAAGGGGCAGACGCCGGCCTATTCACTTCTTCGCCTAAAGGTGGCGGCGACCGAGACTAATCGCACCGCCCGACCGGGCAGGATGGCCCTGCGGGAGATCGTGGTTCGGCGATTCATCATCGTCGGCACTCCGGTGGTCGTGGTTCTCCTGCTGGTGGCGACCATCGGGCACGGCGACATGAGCCTGACCTGGTGGCTCGCACTTCTCGGTGCCTATCTCGCCGCGGTGGTGTTCGACAACGCATTCGCTCTTGGTGCGGGGGGTCGCCCACTGCACGACCGCCTGGCCTGGACATCGGTCTCGCCGGCTGGATGAGAAGGTGAGGTTCTGGTGGATGATGGCGGTGCTGGTGGCGGCTGGCTGTGGGCTGTTGGGCGTCGGAAGCAACCGCGCCGGATGGCGACGTGTCCCCGGCCACGGTTCGACGGCGAGGTTCACGCCGGCGTGCTGATCGTCGACTCGCAATGGGCCGAGGCGGTCGCCGGGACGTTCGACGGGCTGTTGGAGGCCGGCTTTCCAATCAAGAGCGTCCGGCCGGTGTCGGACTACAACGCCGACGACGACCGCTCGATGGCCGACAACAACACCAGCGGGTTCAACTGCCGACCGGTAGGCGGGAGCAACCGATGATCATAGCACTCCTACGGCCTCGCCATCGACATCAACCCGATACAGAACCCGTACGTGCACGACGGAGTGGTCGAACCGCCCGCCGGCCACCAGTTCGTCGACCGGAGTTCCGGTGCCGCCGGGCTCATCGTCGAGGGGGATGCCGTGGTAGGTGTATTCGATACCATTGGCTGGAAATGGGGCGGCCGGGGGTCGGAACCCGACTATCAGCACTTCTCGGTGCCAGGGCGGTGAGCTTCAGCGATGTCTGAATCCGAATCCAGTGCCGAGGTGGTCGCCGGTCGGTACCAGGTTCTGGGCGAGTTGGGCTCTGGCACCATGGGCGTGGTCTGGCTGGCGCACGACACGGTGCTTGACCGAACCGTGGCCCTGAAGGAACTGCGACCACCGGCCGGCATCAACCGGACGGAGGCCATCGAGCGTTTCCTCACGGAGGCACGCGCCGCCGCCCGCCTTCAGCACCCGAGCATCGTGACCGTCTACGACGTCGCTGCCGACGGCGACAGGGTGCTGATGGCAATGGAACACCTCGACGGGCTGACGTTGGCTCAGGTCCTCGATTCGTCGGGCGCACTGCTACCCGAGGATGCCCGGAACATCGGCACCCAGATCGCTTCCGCGCTTGCCGAAGCTCATGCCAACGGGATCGTCCACCGCGACCTCAAGCCCGAGAACGTCTTCCTGCTCCCCACCGGCCGGGTCGTGGTCTGCGATTTCGGCCTCGCTCGCATCGGTGCCGGTACCGGGACCCAGCTCGGCACCGTGATGGGTACCCCCGGGTATTTGGCTCCCGAACAGGTCCGAGGGGAGACCTCAGGCCCGCCGGCCGACGTCTTCGCCTGGGGATCGGTCATGTACGAGCTCCTCACTGGGCAGCCTGCCTTCGGCGCTCCAACCAACGACATCGCCGCGCTGCTGTGGAGCGTCGTCCACAACGAGCCAGCTCCGCTGGACATCCCCACTGATCCGGACCTCGGTTCGATCGTCCACGCCGCGCTGGCCAAGAACTCGAACGATCGACCACCCGATGGGGCCAGCCTCCACCACAGCCTGGTCGGAGCGACCACGCTCCCACCGAGGGTTCTCGCCGGGTCGATGGCGGGCGGTGCGACCCAAAGCTCATCTCTCTCGAGGGCTGGGTTCCTCCCATGGGTGATTGGTGGCGCCGTTGCGCTGGTGCTCATCCTCGTGGGCACCCTCGTCCTGGCCTCCTCGGGAGGAGGCCAGGGTGGGAACGACGTGGCTACGGGCGACACCCTCGGAGACGTCGGAGAGCCAGCCGACATCGCCGAGGTGACTCAGCCACCGCCGACGGCCCCGCCGCCGACGCCGCCCATCGCCCTTCCGGCCACCCGTCAGGACCCTGTTGCGGCGAGCGCGTCGTGTACCGCCCCGACCGGGACCGACGCGAGCGGAAGCACGACCAGCTACCAGGCCAGCAACGTCCTGGACGGGTTGCAGGACACGGCGTGGCGTTGTCCCGGCTCCGCGGTGGGGCAGTCGCTGACGGTGAGTCTCGGCTCGGTGACCGAGGTGACCTCGGTTGGGTTGCTGCCCGGCTACGCAAAGGTCGACTCGTTCGACGGGTCCAACCGGTTCTTCGAGAACCGGAGGGTGACGGCCGTTCGCTATCACTTCGATGGCGGGACGACGATCGACCAGAACTTCGCCGACTCCCCGACCGTCCAGTCGATCCCTGTCGGTGTCCAAACTCAGTCAATTCGAATCGAGATCCTCGGCACGACGGGCGACGGAGGCAGGGATTTCACTCCCATCTCCGAGGTGGAGGTCGTCGGCCGATGACTCATCTGCGAACTCAGATCCCCGCGAGCGGTTGCGGCGCCTTCGGAGAAGCACCGGGAAGGGGTTGCTGCGTGACCTACCAAGACGCCGCTGGCTTCCCCGCTGTGCCGCCCCCGGGATTGTGTGCATCCGAATGACCAAACGTCGAGTGATCGTCCCATTAACAATCGCTGTGGTCTCGGCGATGCTGGGCATTGCCCTGCTGGCGTTCGCGCTGAGTAGGGGTAGCGCCAACTCCGGTGGAACAGCGGTGTTGAGAGAGACGCCCCGGACCACCTCGCCAGCGGGTTCGTGGTCGTTGAGTACGACGAGCAGCGTGTCGCCCACGACGACAGTGGCGACCACGTCGACGACCGTCCCGCCCTTGTCGCCTCACGTGTTCCCGATCCAGGGGACGAAGGTGCGGTACGGCTCGACCCATCACGACTACCCGGCTGCGGACATGTTCGCCGCCTGCGGTTCACCTGTGGTGGCCGTGACTCGAGCTCGCATCCATGAGGTGTCGTTCACCGATGAGTACAAGCACGCGGTGAACGACCCCGAACTGCGCGGTGGCCTGTCGGTCAGCTACATCGACGACGATCTGGTGCGCTACTACGGCAGTCACCTGTCGGGGATCGCGGAAGGGATTGAACCCGGAGTCGCCGTGGAGGCCGGCCAGATCATCGGGTTCGTCGGTGATACCGGGAATGCCGCCGGTACCGGATGTCACCTGCACTTCGGGCTGTCCAGCCCGTGCAACCTCACGCTTCGGAAGTGGGAAGTCCGCCGGGGAGTAGTCGCTCCACAGCCGTTCCTCGACGCCTGGCGCAACGGAGAGGACGCCAATCCGGCTGCCGAGATCCGTTCGTGGGAAGCCGCCAACCCGGAGAGGTGCTGACGCCCCAGTCCTCCAGGAGTTGTGACCGAGCGCGTTGCCCCGAGAGTTGAACTTCGGTGACGAGTTGCTGGAACAGCTTGCCGCCGCCGTTATTGGCGGGGGGTAGGGGTCACAGTTGAGTCCCAGGCACTGGTGTAGTGGCAGCAAGGTCCGCCGGACGCGATGACCGCCGCGTCAGCCTCTTGAAGGTCCTGCGAAGGAACGGACGAGAGGAAGAACGCGGTGGCCAACAACATGGACGCGCCGGCGTGGTTGCGCAAGTGTTGGACGCCACGCTGGATGAGCACGTGGTGATGGCGTAGCGACATCGGGGGTGGAGACGAGGGGCGGCGAACTGGGCTGGTGGCTGGTGTTTGCGGTTGTTGGAGTGGGGGCGTCAGTGTGCGGGTGTTGTGACGCGCAAGGACCCTCCCGCTGATCTCTGGCGAGTGACGGGAGGGCCCTTGCTGTTGCCCGGAGGCACTGGTGAAGATCGTAGGAAGCAACGCGTCCGAAGTCGAGCGCGCTTTGTTGGCGGGGGAGTTGTCGTGTCCTGGTTGCTCGGGTCGGCTGGGGCCGTGGGGGGGGGCGCGGTGGCGGGTGCTGCGGGGTGGGGGTGGAGTCGAACAGTGTCGCCGGCCCCGGCGGTGTCGCTGTGTTGGGTGTGGGCGTACCCATGTGCTGATTAGCGATGACACGTTGTTGCGGCGGCGAGACCTCGTAGCGGTGATCGGGGCGGCGTTGGTAGCGAAAGCGGTGGGGGTTGGTCATCGTCGTGTGGCGTTGGCGTTGGGGGTGCCGGCCTCGACGGTGCGTGGGTGGTTCCGCCGTTTCGCTCGTAACGCCGAAGCGATCCGGGTGTGGTTCACCGTGTTGGCCCACGGCTTGGACCCGTTGTTGGGCGTGCTGGCACCGGCGACAACGCTGTTCGGTGACGCTGTGGAGGCGGTCGGGGCAGCGGCGCGGGCGGCGGGGTTGCGGCTCGGGGCAGCGGCGCCGTGGTCGTTCGCGTCTTCGGCGAGTCGGGGCCGGTTGTTGTCCAACACGGGTTGGCCCTGGGCGCCGGCTGGTTGAGCAGCGATGGTTCTGGTTTCGATGCCGTCGAATGCCAGGAGGCACCATGGAGGACCGTCGCCGTGATGTGGCGTTGTTTCGTTACTCGTTGATCCGCGAAGCAGCCGACCCTGAGCTGTCCAAGGCCGAGCGGGGCCGGCTCGTACGCGCTCTCGCTGCCCGAGACCATCTCGGCCCCGATGGTGAACGGGTCCGTGTTGCCCGCAACACCGTTGATCGTTGGATCCGGGCGTGGCGCTCCGGCGGGTTCGACGCGTTGATGCCCGCAGCGCGTACGTCGACACCGGTGACATCGGCAGCGGTGCTGGACCTGGCGGTGAAGCTGAAACGCGAAGCCCCAGGACGCACCGCGGCACAAGTCGTCGAGGTGATGCGTGCCGCCGAGGGGTCAGCGCCCTCGGAGCGGACCATCCAGCGTCTGTTCGCCCGCCACGGTCTCAACGTCCGCCCCGGTGGGACCCCACCGCAGGCGTTCGGGCGGTTCGAAGCTGCCGCCGCTAACGACCGCTGGACCGGCGACGCGCTCCACGGCCCCACAGTCGGCGGCCACAAGGCCTACCTGTTCGCGTTCATCGACGATCACAGCCGGGCCCTCACCGGCTATCGGTGGGGCCATTCCGAAGACACCGTCCGCCTCGAAGCAGCGCTACGCCACGGCCTCGCATCCCGCGGGATCCCCAAATCGATCTACGTCGACAACGGTTCCGCGTTCGTCGCTGCTCCGCTGTTGCGAGCGTGTGCGGTGCTTGGCATCCGCCTGGTCCACTCCCGGCCGGGCCGACCCGAAGGCAGAGGCAAGATCGAACGGTTCTTCCGGACCGTGCGCGACCAGTTCCTCGTCGAGGTCCAACATCGAGGCGCCTCCGATCTGATCGAGTTGAACCGGCTCTTCAGCGCCTGGGTCGAGACCGCCTATCACCGCCGGGTCCACTCCGAAACCGACACCACCCCGCTGGAACGCTTCGTCGCCGGCGGACCCTTCACCATCCCGACACCACAGCGGCTCCACGAAGCGTTCCTGTGGTCCGAAAATCGCACCGTGACCAAGACCGCGACGGTGTCTCTGCACACCAACACCTTCGAGGTCGACCCCGTCTTGGTGGGCCGCCGCGTCGAGTGCGTCTTTGACCCCTTCGACCTCACCACCATCGAGATCCGCTACCAAGGCCGAGCCATGGGCACCGGCGTGGCCCGAGTCATCGGCCGCCACACCCACCCCCACGCCAAACCCGAACCCACCCCAGCGCCTGCTGCGACCGGCATCGACTAC
>NZ_DAOLGP010000062.1:0-603 GCF_035329545.1 Candidatus Neomicrothrix sp. | reverse complement strand
TGACCGCCACGCCGCCGAACTCACCGAACACAGCCCACCTATCAACTTCGCCGACCTGGTCGAGACCACCGACCCCGAACAACTGCCCGGCCAACTCCAGATCCCCAACCCCGACTCCGAAAGCGACCAACCGTGAGCATCGATGTCCTCACCGCCCACTACGGCTTCACCCGCACCCCGTTCGGCAAGAGCCTCGCCCCCTCCATGCTGGCCCGCACCGCCGGCCACCAAGAAGCCGTCGCCCGCATCGATTGGTGCATCAGCGAACGAGCACTCGGCGTCATCACCGGAGAGGTCGGCTCGGGCAAAACCGTCGCCACCCGCGCCGCGACCGCCACGCTCGATGCGTCCCGCCACACCATCATCTACCTCGGCAACCCCGCCGTTGGAACACGCGGCATCTACTCCGCGATCGTCACCGCCCTTGGCGGCGTCCCCCGCTTCCACAAAGCGTCCCTCATCCCCCAAACCGCCGACGCGCTCGCCGCGGAGGAAAACGAACGCGGCAAACAAGTCGCCGTCGTCGTCGACTCATGCCGACCCGGGGGTTAGGGCCCGCCGCGAAATTAGGTGAGTGGTTTGGTGGGACTGATGGTGTAGTTC
>NZ_DAOLGP010000061.1:1305-11638 GCF_035329545.1 Candidatus Neomicrothrix sp. | reverse complement strand
ACCTGATCATGCGCCTCCCACACCACCCCCATCGCACCCGAACCCAACTCACGCACAATCCGATAACGATCAGCAACCAACAACGATGCGTCGCAGATCGTCGGATCGTCAGACATCGGAGCTTTCCAAGATGAGGAGGCGGGCCTCACCCAGATCCAGGACGTCGCCGACGGACAGCCGAGCCCGTTGAATCGCTTCGCCGTTTCGGAACGTTCCCGAAGACGAATCCAAGTCCACAACGGCGAAGGCCCCCTCGACCACGATGAACTGACAATGCCGGCGTGAAACGGAATCATCCGGGAGCCGCACGTCGGCATCAGTGTCTCGCCCGAGGACATCGCCCGGGTGGATCAGCAGCGTGAGACCGGCCGAAATGCCAGCGGTGACGCTGACCGAGAGCGTCGGGCCGACGACACGGCGTTGCCCATTCCGGCGGCGGGATGCCACCAGCGCCGCGGTTGCGCCGCCCCCGGCGAGCAACGTGAGTGAGCCGCCTCCGACCAGGAACGGCCAGATCGCCGGATCGGGTGGGACAAGGGCGACCTGGCCACGAGTCGAAGCGATGGCGAAGAAGTCCTCTGTGGCGCCGGACATCTCCACGCCGGTGACATCCATGCGCCACTCGCCGGGCTCGGGAGCATCGACGACGACGACCTCGGTGACGTCATCGGTCACGAAGCGCGCGCCGTGGTAGTTCGCATCGACCGGATTCCCCTTGGGATCGATCAGCGCCATATCCAAATCCGAACCCGGCCAGGCCAGGGCGGTGTGGAGCTCGGCGGCACCTTCAGGAATGGTGAACGCACTTGCGGTCGTCGTTTGACCCAGGCCGACTGCGCTGGTGACGGACGCCAGGACGGTGCCCTGCGACTGGTGACGTGCCTGGAGGAAAAGCCCCTGGATCCCGACGATGGTTTCGGCTTGGCCGTAGCTTCCACCGGTCTGATCGGCAAGCTGCCGTAGCAAGCTCTCATCGAGGTTCTCGGCCTCCCCGAACCCGATAGTGAAGATCTTGACCCCCATCGCCTGCGCGCGCGGCACGAGCTGCGACAGGATTTCGCCAGACTCCATTCCCTCGGTGATCAGCCCATCCGACAGCAGGATCAGCGTCCCCCCCTGACCAGCAGCCTCAATCTGGTTCAACCCCTCGGTTAAGCCGGCACCGATGTTGGTCGTGTCTCCCGGGGACAGGCCCGACACCCCAGAGCGGAGCTGGTCCACGTCGCTCGTCATCGGGACAGCGACCGTGGCGAACGTGTCGAATGTCACCAGCCCCGCCTGGGTCGGTGTCCCTCCGCCCGCACCTCCAGACTCCGCACTGAGCGCGCTGAGGATGCCACCGAGAGCCAACTGCGCCGCAGCCATCTTCGACTGCCCGGATGAGTCCGCCGGGTCACCCATCGACCCGCTGACATCCACAACCGCCTGGACAGCTGTGAACCCCGCAGGCAGTGGTTCGACTCCGGAACCTGTCGGATCCAGCGGCGATGCCGTTCGCAGACGCTCGAGGAGGCGATCCAGCTCATCGCCAGCCTGGGCCTCCACCCCCTTCGCCATCGCGTCATGACCCGACTGCTTCGGGTGGAAGCTCCGATGGAACTCCAAGCTGTGCGCCACGATGCCATTGAGCCAGTCAGTGCCCTTGCCACACAGGGCGTGGCGCTTCGAGTCCGTGTCGAGTTCAGTTTGGGACGCCCCACCGCTGCCGTAGTGTTCACCTTCGAAGAACTGGGCCGGGTCAACAAAAGACCAATGGCTGCTGTACTGACGGTCGATGCGCTCGACAACGCGTCGAATGCCATCGTTGAGTCGGGCAACCGTTGACCGGACGCGCCCGACATCGGCTCGGCGGATCCTCTGACACCGGTTTCCTTCCGTCCACCCGCCGTCCCAACGGCCGCTCTCCTCGACGAGCTGCGGGTAGCCCATGACGACGACGACCCCGTCCGCTCGGACGATGCACTCGGCGACGACCTGATAGAGCTCGGGCAAGGTGAGCTTGCCTTTTTCAAGTTGGTCGTCGTCGGATCCGGCGTCGTGCCCACGGGAGCAGTCGAGCGGGGCGTCCAAGTCCACGGAGCTGAAGTCAGTGTCAGTGACTTGGTCGACCCGACGCAGCAGTTCGTCCTCACCCACCGAACAGCCAACCCACGGAGCGGCACCCCAACCCACCCCGCCGTTTGCGATGGAGTCCCTTGCATCCAGCCCAATGCAGTCCATTATGACCTTGCTGAGTCCGCCCGAGGAGAGGTTGTTACCTCCGTAGCTGAAGGACACAGCGCCCCAGCGGCGAGAGCCGAGCTGGGCCCCGTTCAACGCTTCGTCGATCTGAACACCGCCCGTCCCCCCTTGCTGCAGTACGTCATCGGTGATTGCGCCCGTGCAAGCCGTGAAATCAACTGCGAATGACCGGCCATCGTTCGCTGCCGCGAGCGGTCCCCACGCCGCGGATGCTTGAGTATCGTCGGCTCGGGCACGCTCACAGGGGCCGTCATTCGGATGGCGATTCGAGTTGT
This sequence comes from Candidatus Neomicrothrix sp., assembly GCF_035329545.1. Lineage (NCBI taxonomy): Bacteria > Bacillati > Actinomycetota > Acidimicrobiia > Acidimicrobiales > Microthrixaceae > Candidatus Neomicrothrix > Candidatus Neomicrothrix sp. Next base: position 9,122 of record NZ_DAOLGP010000061.1, on the reverse strand, counting down.
CCGGCAAGCCCTCGCCCGACGAGAACGAGTCGCCCAATCCGAGCCAAGTCGGCGGCACGCCGGTCGCGGACTGCGTGGGAAGTGCAGGTGAGGCGTTCGCGCGAACCCCGCTGAGACCGGTCACGAGAAGCACCACGCCTAGGCTGGCAAGGGCTCGAACCCGGCTCACCGGAGCCCGCCCTCATCGAGCAACCGCCGCAGAGCTGAGTTCGATACCTGGAGCTCATTTAGGGCCTGAGCGAATGACACGGGCGCTTCGCCCCGACAGGCCGCGAACGCCGAGGCAACGGCAGCCTGTTGCTCTGAAAGCGCCTCCGCGTAGATCCCGGCTGGCGCATTGGCCGCTAGCTCGGAAAGTTCTTGGACCGAACCGACCTGATCGAACTCCACGCCGAGTTTTGCACACGCGGTCGGATCCAATGCCGGATCGACCTTTGCGAGCGCAGTCGCAGCTTCGTCGAACGCCTCCAACCGAACTCGATTCGTCGACCAGAAGTCGCGCATCTCCTCCGAGGGCTCAATCTGCGAGGCGAACGTCTCATCGCTATCGGGCTCGTCACCGCCGCCAAAGATGACGATCGAGCCGATGAGACCCAACACCAGGACAATGACTCCGCCACCGGCGAGGAGCCACAACCTCGCCCGACTGCCTCGACGACCGTCCCGGCGAGCGGCCCGCCCGGCTCCACCCGAGTCCGCAGCGGGGTCCAGTGCGGAGCCACAGACGGCACAGAACCGGTCGGTCGCGCTCGTCACCGATCCGCAGCGCCAACAGCTCTCGGGGCTCACAGATCCACCCCGATCGCTGCTCCGACCGGCGGACCTGCTGAGACACCGACCGCCAACCTGCACGCGCCCCGCGCCGTCCCGAGACTGGTGCTCCGTGCACCAGCGCTTCCGAGGTCGCACGAGTCGGCGATACTCGAGTTGGCGTGCCTTCTTCGCCGTGCGCTAGCTCGAACCAGAGCAGCGGCACCTTGACGAGATGTCGCAATAGCGCAAAGGTCCGAGTCGAGGGATGCCGGCGATGGGGACCCTCTCTCGACAGAGACAAAGGGGGCACCCGAAGGAACCTTCATCGACAGATCGCTAGCTGAGGGCTGCATCGGCGGATTCAATCTCTCGGAGGATTTGCTTCTCTAGATTGTTGAATTCGTCGCCGAGTGCGTTCGTTCGACGGACGAAGGCCTTGTATCCATCGGTGTCGCCGAGGGTGCCCCCGCCTTCGTAGACGAGGTAGAGACCGCTCAAGGCATCCGTCTCGACGATGGTGGTGATCTCTCGCACGATCTGGGCCATTCGGGCCTGCGTCGGTCCCATCCCATTCGGAGCTTCGATTGAATCGAGGTCGGCAGCAACGATGCGACGAGCGTCCACCGCGTTCTGGAAGATCTGGAATGGATCATCGAACCGCGTCTCTGGGTTCCACAGCCTCATCTCCCGGTCGGCAAGTTCGTCCTGGAGTCGCCGATACCTGGCGATAACCGTGGTCACCTGAGTCCGGTAGCCGCTGAGGGCCTGTCGGAGCAGGGCATTCTCCCGAAGCTGTTGACCACCCGCCTCCAGCGCCTCGCCGAACGACGCGACATTCTGCGCCATGCCTTGGGTGGCGTCCGATGGCCGCCGGCCGGCCACCACGGGAATCGCTTCCTCCAGCGCACGGGCGACCTGTGACCAACTCTCGGCTGCGGGCTGGGCAGCCCCGGCCTGCACGTCGATGAGCGGGACCAGTGCCAGATCCTTGAGGGCCTTGAGGAAGATGACCTCGGCGTCGACGGCATTCACCAGCGCTTGCTGGTCGGCCTGGCGGCCGACGTCGGCGTCAGGGATGGCCAGGTGCTCCAGATCGTCGATAGCCGTATCGATGGCCGTGACCACGCCACTCGAGTCGATGTCGGCCCCTTGCCCGATTGCTGCCATTCCAGCGGTGACCGCTTCGTTCGCGTCATCGATGGCATCGATGACGATGCCGGCACCGGTCTCGAAGTCGACCACCGCGGCATTGGCCGCCGCCTTCTCATCCGCCTTCTTCTCGCTCTGCACGAGGAGAAGTGCCACGATGAGACCGATCACGGCCACACCAAGCACCCCGAGCGTGATGAAGATGACTGGCGACCGCCGCTCCTTGGCCGACGCCACGGACGGAACCGCTTCGACTTGTTGCGCCCACGCAGGCGTGCCCCCGCAGGCTCGTGAGGGCGGGGTCATGCCACCAAGCGAGGTCGCGCCGGGCTGGCTGGCCGAAGACGTTCCTGCAGCCGGCGGCATGCTGGAATGCCGCAAGCTGTCCGTCGCTCCCGGGCTGACCATCCATTCGTGGGGGACGGCCGCTGGCGGCAAGCTCGAATGGAGCACGCCAGAGCCTAGGTCGTTGTCGGCGCTGGTCGGGATGACCGACGGCTCCGTTTCCACAGGAGTGTCGGCCTCGGTAGCGGCCCCTCCAGCCAGTGCGCTGGGCCCAGCGGGTGCCTCACTGGCGTCCTCCGGTCGTCGGACGACACCAGGCTCGAGCAGGATCGTTCCCGCTGGGGAACGGCCCGAAACCTCAGCGGTCGCTCCCTCAGGGTCGGTGTCGCCATCGGACGAGTGGTCTGCCTCGGCAACGATCAGGATCGTTCCTGTTCCGGCTGCCGGCGGAGGGGTCTCTGCCGGGTCGAATTCGCTCGCCTCGTCGGCCGGCGAGCTGTCGGGCCTCTGACCCGAGTCCTTATCGGGCGTTTCAGCGTTGTCGCTGGTCATGTCGCCTCCACTACGAGGACGGTCCCGCCGATCGTCACGTGATCACCCGGTGAGAGCGGGGCGCTCTGGATGTGCACGCCGTTGACCGCCGTCCCGTTCAGGGAGTCAAGATCGGAGATGATCCAGTACCCATCGACGGGATCGACCCGAGCATGCCGGCGGCTGGCAAGGTCGTCGGGGATGAGCAGGTCAGATTCCCGCCCGAGATCGGTACCGCCCGAGACCGCCACGGCCCACGAACGGCCATCGGCCATGTAGACGGTCATGACCAGCTGCCTCGCTGCGGTTCTCGAGTCGAGCGGCGGGGTTGGCGGGCTCGGCGGAACCAAACGGGGCCGGTCGGCGATGGCTGGCGGGCCGGAGCCCAGCAAAGCCAGCTCGCCGACCAGTTCTCGGCCGTCACGGGGACGTCGGGTCGGATCGCCGGCGAGGCACCGGGCCAGGAGATCGTCGAGTGGGCCATAACCACTGACCAGGCCGACCGCGGGAGGTTCCCGAACGCCGAGGTTGTCGATCCCGAAGGGGAGCACGCCGGTGATGCACTCGAACGTCAGGCAGCCCCAGGCGAAGACGTCCGAGCTCGGAGCTGGGGCGGCGTTCTCCCACTGCTCAGGGCTCATGTAGCCCGGTGTCCCGCCCCGCAGGGACGACAGGGCCATGCCGAAGTCGGTCACAACGACCCTGGGGCCGAGGAGGAAGACGTTGTCGGGCTTGATGTCGCGATGAACGATTCCGGCCTGGTGGGCGGCGGCCAGGCTCGCCGCGACCTGGCCGGCGATGTTGAACACGGCGTCGAGAGGAAACCTGCCGATCGAATCGAGCTCGTCGCGGAGGGTGGGACCCTCCAGGTACTCCATCGCGATGACCGGTCGGCCACCCTCGGTGAAGACGTCGTGGACCGTGACGACGTTGGGGTGGCTAATCCGCGCGGCTGCGCGGGCCTCCTCGATGGCGATGTCCTCTGACCCTTCGAGGATCAGCTCCTTCAGGGCGATCGAACGGTCAAGGACCGTGTCGTGGGCGCGGTAGACCACGCTCGTGGCTCCCTCGCCGATGACACCGCGCCGCTCGTACCGCTCGTCCATCTCTCGTCCTCACGACTCCTCGGACTTCGGCTTCACCAGGCTTGAGATGGGCACGTCGGCCTGATCCAGCGGGATGCGAGGCTTCGCTTCCTTGAACAGCACCAGCGTCTCGCCCACCTTGAACACGTCGCCGTCGGTGAGCTCAGCTCGATGCACCCGCTCCCCGTTCACATAGGTGCCGTTGGCCGAACCGAGGTCGTAGACGACGTAGACACCGTCTTCGAGCTTGATCCGGGCGTGCTCGCTGCTCACCGTGTCGTCTTCGATCACGTAGTCGGACTTGCCGGCGCGGCCCAGAACTCCACTGTCCTTCTCGATTCGGAAGTCGTGGCCCTTTCGCCGCCCTCGCATGATGACGAGCCAACCGCACACGGGGGCGTCCTGCTTTTGTCCGATCAGGATCGTCCCGGGCCGCTTCACTTCCTCTTTGATGACCGTGCCCGGGCGGGCAGGAGGCGCGCCGCCCGTGACCCCAGGGGCCGCCGCTGGACGGGGAGCGGCCACGGTGAAGCCACCGGCCGGGCGGTTGGCCTGCGGGATCGCCGCTGGAGCCGCGGCCGGGGCCGGGGCCCCGCACGACGGGCAGAACTTGGCGCCCGGGCGTAGAGGGGTTCCGCATTGTTGACAGTTCATCCACTTCCTCCTGTGGTCGTGTCGGGCGCCGGAGCGTCTATGTCCTGTCCGAGCACAACCACCACGTTGGCCTCGACGGGAGCGGGTGGCGGCGGGGTGGGCGGCATCGGCTGAACAGCGTTGGGGAAACCCAGGTCCCTGGCGATAGAGGCGGCAGCGCCCCTATAGCCGGCCTGGAAGTAGATCGCCGTGGCCGGTACCGGGGAGCCGTCGAGGTCGAGGGCCTTCAGGGTGTGATGGCCGGACGCCTTGAGCTCCTCGGTGGCCTTACCGGCGCGGCCACTAAGACCTGAGCCGTTCAGGACCTGGACCCGAACCTCGCGGGGAGCCTGGGTGGAGGTTGGCGCGGTGGTCGTGGCGCCAGCGCCCTCGGTGACGTCGGCCACGTCCTCCTCGCGTTCGACCGCCGGCCGGGCATTCGACTGTGCCTGACCATCGTCCGCACCGAGGCCACCGGAGATGGCGAAACCCAACCCAAGACCAAGGACGGCCACACCGGCGGCGGCTGCGCCGAAGACCGGCTTGTCGAGCCCGAAGACCGTGCTCATGCCGATCGCACCAGGGTCAGGGTGTGATCGCCCAGGGAGATGACGTCACCCACGTTCAAGAGCTCGCGGCCGGCCGGGGCGCCGTTCACCTTCGTCCCGTTGGCCGATCCGAGGTCCTCGATCCAGACGCCGTTGGGATCGATGTCGAACCGGGCATGCGTCCGTGAAACGGTGCCGTCATCGATGACGATGTGCGCTCGGGGATCTCGCCCGACGACGATTCCCGAGCCGATCAGTGGGAAGGTCCCGTTCGCACCGGCCAGCGCAAAGGGTGACGCCGGACCCGGAGGCGGAGGGGTGGGTGTGAACGGCGCCGGCGCCGAAGGGCGGGCACCGCCCACTGTGGCCAGAGCCGGTTTCCGCCTCAGCAGCAGCACCGCCAGGAGCGCCCCCAGCGCGGCGACCCCTGCCACGACGGCGATGACGATGCCCGCCGACGATGACTCGGGCTCGGGCGGAATCTCGGGCCCGCCGCCGAGGGTGAAGCTCCGGGTGGCCTGGGCATCGACACCCGGAGCCATCACATGCACGGCAATCGTGTGATCGCCGACCCCGGCGGTCGACTCCCACGCAAGGCGGTACTCACTGGCCAGCCCGGCGGACATGTCCCGGTAGACGCTGTTCAACTGCGATGCGTCAGTGACCGTCGCCACCCGACCGGGCTGGCTTGCGGTGAGCTGGACCAGCTCGGCGGTGTCGACCCCGCCGAGCGCCAGCCCATAGAGCTTGACCCCGTTGGCCGTGAGGGCATCCAACACGGCCTCCGGCGGGTTGAGACTCCCGTCGTCCTCGCCGTCGGTGAGGAGGATGATGGCCCGGTTGGGTGAAGGTTGCTGTGCCAGGCGTCCGACCGCGGCGACGATGGCATCGCGCATCGGGGTGTCACCGCCAGGTGTGAGGGCGTCAATACGGGCCGGGTCCCGCGCCTCGCCGAACTGCAGGACCGGCTGCTCGGCTTCTCGACCGAAGCCGTAAACCTCGACCTGGTCCTCCGGGGTGAGGGTGCCGAGGAAGGTCTTGGCGCCGTCGATGGCGCCACGCATCTGGTCCTCGCGCATCGAACCAGACGTGTCGATCAGAAGGCTCACCGTGAGCGGACCTTCCTCAGGGTGGCTCGCCCGCACGTCGACGTTCTGGACCAGTTGGTCGTCTTCGAAGACGCTGAAAGTCTCCGGGCGGAGGCCGCCGACTTCCAGGCCCGCCCCGTCATACACACGGAGTAGGACCTGGACGGCTGGAGGGGCCTCGGAGACAACGTCTCGGATGTCGACCCGGCCCCCTGGAGTGGGCTGGGAGGCCACCACCGCGGCCGGCGCCAGGACTGTTGCCATCGCCCCCACCACCACGCATGCGCGCCAGGTGGCCTTCATAGGACTGCCCCCAGGCCCAGGCCCAGCAGCAACGCGGAGGCGAACACGACCACGAGGCTGAGGACGAAACTCCCCCACTCGACGGACTCCGATCGGAGCGGCTCTGACGGCGCCACACCGCCACGACGGATTTGAGTGGAGTGTCCGGCCTGGCTCTGGCCGGTGACCGAAGCGCTGGAGACCGGCCTGACGATCATCTCCTCGGATCCAGGCGCTGCCGGGAACTGCCAGGCCACCGCAGTGATGTTGTCCTGCGATTCCCACTGCTCCGCCAGGCCGGTAAGGCTGTCGCAGGCTTCCTGGAGCGACGAGGTCGAGTTGAGCACCTCGGCGAGCGTCGGCCGTGGGACCACGCCGTGAAGCCCATCCGTGGAAAGCAGGAGCACGTCACCTGGGGTCAGGGCGACCCGGTAGATATCAACCTCGGGAACTCCCCCGGCACCGAGTGCCCGCTCCAGCACGTTCTGCTCCGGGTGGCCCATCGCCTCATCCTCGGTGATGGTGCCGTTCCGCACCAGTTCGCCGACTCGTGAGTGGTCGTCGGTCACCTGCTCGAGCAGGCCGTTGCGCAGGAGGTAGACCCGGGTATCGCCGACATGGCCAATGATCGCTTCGTTCCCGACGACGGCACACAGCGTCAGGGTGGTGCCGGCCCCGGCGAACTCGTCCGGGAGATTACGGACGGCGAAGTCGGCTCGAAGGACGGCCTCACGCATGAGCGCGCCGTCGATGACCTGGCCATCCACTGCACCGACGGACTCAGAGATCGCTGTGGCGCTGGCGACGTCGCCGGCGTTAAGCCCGCCCATGCCGTCGGCCACGCCGAGCACCGCCACCAGGGCGGTTCCGTCCAACGCACGGTCGTTGAGGTGCCAACTGTCCTGGTTCGTTTGGCGCGGACCGATGCGGCTGCTCGCCCCCATCCGCTGCAGTAGCCGAGGCGTCATCTCACTCCCTGACGATCCGGGTGCCCCGGTCAGTCGGTTCTGTCGCGGGCTGGGCCACCGGCGACGGGGGGAACGCCGCCACGGGAGCCGCCGGCGGGGTGGCCGAATCAGTCAGGATCGTCGGGTTAGCGGGCGGAGGGAACGCCGCCACGGGAGCCGGCTGCACACCCAGAGGAGTCACGGCCTTGCCACAGGAGGGGCAGGTCTGCCACGCCGGACGCATCCGGAAATCACACGACGGGCACCGACGGTTCGCGAGCGAGCCTCGGACCGCAGCGGCGATGCCGACGGCCAAGAGCACACCGAGCGCCACCGCTCCGATCATCACCCCCAGGGCGCCTTCGGGAGCCCACCCACCCTTCAACGCCAGGGAGGGGTCGACCGGACCAGTCGAGGGGTAGATCAGCCCGAGTTGATCGTCGGGCCGGGCGCTACCGAGCAGGGCCGTCCGCACCCCGTCGCCACGGAGCGGCCGATCGGTGAACCCCTCGACCC
>NZ_DAOLGP010000061.1:0-1295 GCF_035329545.1 Candidatus Neomicrothrix sp. | reverse complement strand
GGTCAGTTCCACCAGCAACGGGGGACCGGTACGGACATCTGTGATGTTGGCATCCACGACGATGGCTTCGTCCGGCAATGCCGGATCAAACCGGGAACCCGGTTCGGTCACCGGGAGTTGCTGGACGACCTGGCGGATCGTCGCCGGCTCGGGGGTTTCCTCAGAGCAGGCGGCCAGCGGGAAGACCGCCAGCATCAGGAGCGCCAGTGTGCGCCTCATGCCCGTACCACCTTGAAGGTCGTGTCACCGATCTGGAGTCGATCATCGTTGATCAACATGCTGGACTCGACCTTCTCGCCGTTGACCCAAGTGCCGTTCGTACTGCCTTGATCCAAGATCGTCGGGGTCCCGTCCCGAACGATGATCTTGGCGTGGTCCCAACTCGCCGTGCTGTCGCTGATGACAATGTCGGACGCGGTGTTCTTGCCGATGGTGGCGCCCTGTGCCGTCACCGCATGGCCGTCGGTGTTGGTCCGACTTCCCTCGGGGACCAGCCACGCCACCGCAGGCCCACTCGGCTTCGGCTTGGCAGGCACGGCCGCCGGCGCCGCGCCGGGCAGTCGGGTGGCCAGACCACCGCCGGCCGCACCGGCCACACCGGCCACGCCTGGGGTCGGCCCTCCGACCCCGCCGTAGGCCCCGGATCGCACTCCGGCCGCGGCAGGAACAGCAGCCGCTCGTGGCGGGGGCGGAGCCGGGCACAACGGGCAGTGGTTCCAGGAGCCCGCCAGCGGGTGTCCAGCCGAGCAGGAGGCGCCGCCGCGGGCGAGCACCGAGCGGAGGACGACCGCCAGGATGCATGTCATCAGCAGGCCGCCGATCAGGAACCAGTGGAACGAACTGGGTGCGAACAGCCCGAGCGCCGCTACCAAGAACGCCGGCAACAGCGCTAGGAGCGTCCACGAGGACCCGGAGCGATAGACCCTGCCCGCTGCGGCGAAGACGACGCCCGAACTGCTCAGCGAGGCGAGTCCCAGCACGATCAGGACGGCAAGAAGAACGCCGCCCGGAACCGACTCCGTCCATGTGGCCGCTGTGCTCCGAAGAACCTCCCAGAAGCCCACCTGTCACCATCCCCCTTGGTCGGCTCAACCCGACCCGCTCGCGAGACCCTGATCCTGACTTCGCATCACCGGCGACCCCGTTGACGCAGGTCAAGGAGTTGACGCTAGTCCGGCTCGCCGAACTGGTCAGCAAGCTCATTGCGAAATGTAGCCGACATGACCCAGACGGTGCTTAGCTAGCCCTGATTCTTCACGGGGTGGTTTGGGGGTGTGGGTTGGGGCTGATTTCGG
>NZ_DAOLGP010000060.1:0-13281 GCF_035329545.1 Candidatus Neomicrothrix sp. | reverse complement strand
CGCCACGCTGCCCGCCGGCACGGTGTCGGGCGCGCCCAAGGTGCGGGCGATGGAGTTGATCGACGAGCTCGAGCCGATCAAACGGGGCCCCTACTCGGGCGTGGTCGGTTACCTGGACTTCTCCGGCAACATCGATACGGCCATCGCCATCCGCACGATGGTCATCGACCGTCACCCCGACCAATCCATTGCCCCGTGGCGAGGTGCGGTGCAGGCGGGTGCGGGCATCGTCGCCGACAGCGATCCGGCCGACGAGTACCTGGAGACCCGCAACAAGGCCAAGGCGCTTTTGGTTGCCGTACCAGCCGCCGAGCGGATGACCGCCCAGCGGATGACCGCCCAGCGGTTGTCCTAAAGCCAGCGGATCTGGTCGACGAGATCGTGATCGCGGGGATTGGCTAGAAGCAACCCGTTGAGTGCGTCGATGTAGCGGCCGCTGGCATGGTGGGTTCGGGGCAGCGTCGAGTCGGAGGTGAAGATCAGGCCGAGGTGTGATCGTCCCTCGCTCCGCCAACGACGAGCGATGATGGCGAAGTCGGCGACGTTGTTGGTCAACAGCGAGCGCCCCTCGCTCGCGCAGAACTCAAGCAAGTCCTCGTCCTCCTCCGCCTGCCAACCCCGTTCGATCGCTGCCACGGCGTCGTGCCCATGATCTCGAAGCGCTGGCGCGATCGACGACGGGTAGTGGTGGTCGAGCGCCAGCTTCACGCGATGGCGGCCTGCTCGCGTTCCCAGCGATGCCGCTCGTCGGCTTCCACCTCTGCGGACCAGTCGGCATCGGCGTCAACCTCCTCGGTGAACTCGGCGTAGTAGGCAACCGCAGCGCGAACCGTCGCCGAGGCTATGCCGAGGGATGAAGCGGTCTGATCGATGTCGGCATCGTGACCTCGGACGGTTTCCATGACCTGACGGACCTTGAGCCGCGTGCCAACCAGGTACGGCTCGTTACGTCCCGCTGCGCCGGTGCGAAACCGAATCAACGGGTGACGCTCGGTTCGGAGAGCCTGTCCGAGCAGCCGGTCGGCGAGCGCATTCCGTGACTCGTTGGTCGACTTGGCGAACTGGTCAAGCAGCGAGCTGGTCAACCGAGAAAGCCGAAACGAGCGCTGTACCGAACCTGGAACTGTAGCCATGTATCCCATTGTAACCCAACCCGTTAACGCCGGTCGCTTGAGCAGCAAGATGTGTAGAGATCGGGTTGACCGCCTCGATCTTCAACAGCCGAGGGCGTAGCCGATCGCTTCGCACAATTGGTCCATGACCGGCTCATCAACGAGGCCAACCCGGCCGGTTAACACCCGCTGCTCGATCGTGTGGAGTCCGTCACAGTTGACTACCGAGGGTCGATCGAGGCCCACAGTGTCTTCGAGCTCGATTTCGGCAGCCAGGCCCCGACTCGTAGTGCTGATTTCGGCCACCGTGACCAGGCTTCGCACATCGATCACCTCGGTTCGCGTCACGATCAAAACCGGCCGTCGTTTGTTACCAACATGGGCCCACCAGATCTCTCCGCGATTCATTCGGCTCTCCAGGCCTCGGCGTCGTCCCAGAACGGGTCCGCCTGCTCCGGATTGCGCAGGTAGGCCGCCCGGTCCGATGCGGCCAAAGCTTCTCGAACGGCGGCGGCGACTCCATCTCGGGCCGCAGCCGAGATGTTGATGTTCAACACCCGAGCCTTCTCGGCGAGCGATTCGTCGAGGGTGAAGCTGGTGCGCGTCGATGCCATCACCTGATGTTACCAACTGGTGATGGCATAGCTGATCCCGGTTGAGCCGAGTACTCCCTCACGCCGCTGTCGGGTGGCTGCGCTGGTGGTGCCGTTGGGAGTCGATGAGGCGTCCGGTGGGAGTTCGCCATCGGAATCTGACCTGGTCGGGGTCGGCGGTGTTGGGGTCGTTGGGTTGTGTGGTTGGGGGCTGTGCGGTTCTGGTCATTGTCCAGCCGGGTCGGTGGGTGACCCGGTGGTGGTGCCGGCATAAAAGCCCGAGGTTGTTGATGTCGGTTGGGCCGTTGTCGTCCCATTCGTCGACGTGGTGGGCGTCGCACCAGCTGGCGGGCCGGTCGCAACCGGGGAAGATGCAGCCACCGTCACGAGTCATGAGGGCACGGCGCTGGTGGCGGTTGGCGTAGCGGAGGGTGCGACCCATGCGGAGCGGATCGCCGGAACCAGCGACCTCGAGGGGACGAATCAGCCCAGCGGCGATAATGAACCGCAGGATCTCCGGTGACAGATGGTTGCCGTCGTCGTCGGTGAGTTCGCCGGATTGATCGTTCAAGATGACGACGATCTCGGGTTCGGGGAGTTTGCCGGACCCGTCGGGCACTCCGGAGCCTCGGTCCAGCATCTCGCCGAGCGCTTCTGCGCACGCCTGGGCTCGCGATGGAACGGGAACCTCACCGCCGCTGGCTTCGGCGTCGGAGCGGTAACGGGTGAGGACCCGGTCGGTCTCGCCGTCGATGAGCTTCTTGATCGTCAGCGCCAACTCTCCGACCAACTGCCCGGAGACATAGGTGATGCCGTTGATGGTGGGAACGAGGTGGAGGTAATTGTTCGTTGGGTCGGTGGCAGGGTCGTAGCCGCCGTTCTGATCCAGGCGCTGAGCGATGCCGCGCACTTCTTGGGACCAGCGCTCGAAACCAGCGACCTGGGCGAGGTTGATCAGGCCGGGGAGCAGTTCGGCCATGTCCCGCCAGTTGCGACTGTTGGTGGCTCGGTGGAAGACGCCGACGTGTTGCCAGCCGACCAGGCCGGCTTCGAGCGCATCGGCCAGGGGCTCGTAGCGGGTATGGAGTTCTTGGGCGATCCGAACTCGATCAGAGGCCGACTTCCGGGCCTGTTTGGTGCGGTCTGCGAACCACATGTTGGTGGTGTGCCCGTGCACTGCGTCGCAGATGCCCGACTCGGCGATCTCGGCCAACAACACGCTTTCGCGGTGATCCAACCGAGACCGCTGAGCTGCGATCGCCACCAGCTCGTCCAGTTCCGCAGCACCTTGGGTTGCAGACAGGTCGGTAGTCGTCGGACCCCCGGCCAGAGCCACTTCCAGGTCGTCGTCGCCGCTCGGTTGGCTGAGGTTTGATGTACCGGGGAACATAGTGGTATCGTACACCTGTTCGATTGCCATGCCTAGCAATTTCTTCGCCGGTTTCGTCGCTATCGGGCGGGCTGTGTCCACCGATTCCGGCCGGTCCAGGCGTCGGCTCCGCGTCTTTTCTGGCTGCCGAACCGGGAGCGGTTGCGTAGTCCCCTGCCCGCTGCCATCCTGTTGACATATCGCACAACGACATAGTGACTCGCGTCGACTTGAACTAGTGGAAAATAGAAGTATTGTGATCGGCATGGAGTCAACCAAAATGCAACGCCGGACGATACTGGGCATGTTGGCGGCGACCCCCGTGGTCGTTGCCGCCTGCAGTGATAACGACACGGGCGGCGACGGAGCTGGAGCCCAAGTGGCCGCCGACGTCGTGCCCCAGATGGTGCCGCTGTCGGCGCTGAAGGATGCCGACCCCGGCGAGGTTCACCTCGCCTACGCACCGGCGGTGCCGCCGCCCGCTCAGCGTTCAGAGCCGCGACGCTTCGACGTGCACCTCGAGGTGGTCGAGGGGATGGGCGACCTCGACCCATCGAACAACGTGATGACCGAGATGTGGGGCTTCAAGGTCTTCGGTGACAAGAACAAGACCACCGGCGCACCAGGCCCCGTCGTCCGAGGTCGGGTGGGGGACGTGGTGCGCGTCACGCTCACCAACCCCAAGTCCAACATGCATCCGCACAACATCGACTTCCACGCAGTCACCGGCATGCACGGCGGTGCCTCCGACCTGCTGGTGCCGCCGGGCGAGTCTGCTGCCATCCAGGCCCGGCTGCTGTACCCGGGCGCCTTCATGTACCACTGCGCTGCCGAGGACGTGCCGATGCACATCGCCATGGGTATGTACGGCATGTTCATCGTCGATCCCGCCGAACCGCTTCCCAAGGCCGAACACGAGTGGGCGGTCATGCAGAGCGAGTGGTTTGTCGACGAGCCCGGCAGCGACGGCATGGCCACGTTCAACCGTCAGAACGTGACCGACGAGAACCCCCGCTACGTCACCTTCAACGGCTCGGTCGGCGCCATCGCTGACGACAATGCGCTGAAGATGAAGGTTGGGGAGCGGGCCCGCATCTACTTCGTCAATGAGGGCCTCAACCTCACCTCCAACTTCCACCCGATCGGGTCCCAATGGGATGTGGTGTACCCCGAGGCGGCCACCCATCCCGACAACGTGGTGATCCGTGGGTCGCAGTCGACCTCGGTCGTCGCCGGCGGCGGCACGGTCGTCGAGATGCTCGGCATGACGCCGTCCATGGTCGTGCTGGTGGACCATGCCCTGGCCCGGGCATTCGACAAGGGTGCGATCGGCCACGTCATGATCGACGGCCCGGAGGACCCCGAGGTGTACTCGAAGATCGAGCCGCCGAAGGATGGCGGTGGCGGTGGCGGCGAGGTGGTCACCCCGACGACCGCAGCGGCCGCGGTCGACCCGTCCAAGCCGGTGGAAACCAACGAGGTGACCATCATCAAGGGCGCGTTCGACCCGGCAAACGCCGACCGCGCCTACACCCCGCCGACGATCAAGGTCGCCGTTGGCGACAAGGTGACGTGGTCCAACGAGGACACGATCTTCCACACCGTCGACTCCGGCACCTCCGATGGGTCCAAGGGCGAGCCGGACGGGAAGTTCAAGTCGGGCAACATCGAAGCGGGTGACACGTTCTCGTACACCTTCACCGAAGCGGGTGAGTTCACGTACTTCTGCGAACCGCACCCGTGGATGATCGGCAAGGTGATCGTCGCCTAGGCGAGCCCACAGGCCTCCTCCCGACTCCATGAGGGGGGCGAACGGCCGCCGGGGCTCTCGGGCCCCGGCGGTCGTGACGTTTTCCGTGTGGCTCTCGTTATGGTGGCCGCAACGCCCTGAGCCGGCGCGGCGTCAGGGTGTCAGGTGCCAGGACAGGAGGATGCGTGTGAGCCCCGGAACACAACAGGCCAGCGAGACCGACGAGACCGACGAGGCCGACGGCCGGGGTTGGCCCCGGATTTTGGCCGGTGCACCGGTGGCGTCGCTCGAGGAGTACCTGCAGCGTGGCGGGGGTAGTGCCCTCACCCGAGCCCTCGAGTTGGGCTCGGTGGCCACCATCGTCGAGGTCAGCGCCGCCGGGCTGCGCGGACGCGGCGGCGCCGGGTTCCCGGCGGGACGAAAGTGGGACTCGATCCTCAACGGTGGCGGTCGGCACCACTACGCCGTCTGCAACGCCGCCGAGGGCGAACCCGGCACGTTCAAGGACCGGGCGGTGATGCGCCACAACCCCTATGCGGTGATCGAAGGGTTGCTGGTGGCGGCCCACAGCGTCGGCGCCCTCGAGGCCTACATCGCGTTGAAGGCCAGCTTCGAACCCGAGTTGGCTCGGGTTGGCGCGGCGGTCGAGGAGATGGCCGCCGCCGGCTGGCTCGAGGGGCTGAACGTCACGGTGGTGACCGGCCCCGAGGAGTATCTGTTCGGCGAGGAAAAGGCCCTCCTCGAGGTGATCGAGGGCAACGAACCGTTGCCGCGTTGGCTGCCGCCGTTCCTGCACGGCCTGTTCGCCACCGCCCCGCAGCTGGGCTGGGAGTCGGCCGAATCGGAGCCGGGCCATGAGGCCGGTCACGAGTCCAACCCCACCCTGGTCAACAACGCCGAGACGCTGGCGCAGGCGGCGTGGATCGTCGCCCACGGCGCCGAGGCATTCCGCTCGTTGGGCACCGATGAGTCGCCCGGCACCGTGGTGTGCACCGTCGTCGGCGACGTGCTGGCGCCGGGGGTGGTCGAGGTGCCGATGGGTACCCCGCTGCGTCAGGTGATCGACGCCTGTGGCGGCGTGGCCGAGGGCCGAAGCGTCAAGGCGATCCTGCCGGGGGTGGCCAACGCAGTGCTCACCGCCGAGCAGCTCGACACGCCCCTGACCCATGAGCACTTTGCCGCCGCCGGGTCGGGGCTGGGTGCAGCCGGGTTCATCGTCTACGACGACAGCGCCTGCATGGTCGAGGTGTCGGCGATGTTGTCGAGGTTTCTCTACGTCGAGTCGTGCGGGCAGTGCCCGCCGTGCAAGCTGGGCACCGGTGCGATCACCGAGGCACTCGACCGCATCCGAACCGGCGACGGGCGCGACGCCGACCTGGATACGATCCAGCGCCGCCTGCAGGTGGTGGCCGACGGCAACCGCTGTTACCTGCCGGTGCAGGAACGGGAGCTGATCTCAAGCTTTCTGCGGGCCTTCCCCGAGGACGTGGTCGCCCACCTCGACGGTCACTGTCCGTCGGATCGAGCGGAGCTGCCGGTCCCCAAGATCGTCGACCTTGCCGACGGCGTGGTCACCTATGACGCTCGGCAGATGCTCAAGCGCCCCGACTGGACCTACGCCGACTGAGCCGATCGGGCAGTTTGGCCAACATGACTCAGCCTGAAGTTCCCGAGACCGCACTCGAGCTACGTTCGACACTCACCGGCGACGGGGTGGTCATGCTCGGCATGGTGCAGTGCGACGTCGACGCTCCGACGGGCAGCCAGGTGGTCGTTCGGGTCGAGGCCGCCCCGATCAACCCGTCGGACCTCGGGATGCTGTTCGCGATGGGCGACATCTCCAGGGCGTCGGCCGGCGAGGGCACCGAGTTCCCCGCAGTGACCGTCCCGGTGTCGGCCGGCGCAGTCGCCGCTCAGCGAGGGCGCATCGACAAGCCGATGCCGACCGGCAACGAAGGGGGAGGCACCGTCGTGGCCGCCGGACCGGCCAGCGAAGCCCAGGCGCTGCTCGGTAAGGTCGTCGGGTTCTCCTCAGGCAACGCCTATGCCCAGTTCCGCACCGTGGAGGCCTCGCAGTGCCTCGAGATGCTCGACGGGACGGATCCGGCCGATGCAGCGGCCGCATTCGTCAACCCGTTGACCGCGCTCGGCATGGTTGAGACGATGAGGACTGAAGGCCACACGGCGCTGGTCCACACCGTCGGTGCATCGAACCTCGGCCAGATGCTTCACCGCATCTGCCTCGACGATGGGGTCGGCCTCGTCAACATCGTGCGCTCACAGGATCACGTCGACCTCCTCCGCGCCGCAGGCGCCGAGTACGTGTGCAACTCGAGCGCCGAGTCGTTCCGCAGCGACCTCACCGATGCGCTCCGCTCGACCGGCGCCACCATCGCCTTCGACGCGATCGGCGGCGGCGACCTCGCAGACACGCTGTTGTCGGCGATGGAGACGGTGGCCGGTGAGCAGGCCGACGGGTTCAGCCGCTATGGCTCCGACACCCACAAGCAGGTCTACATCTACGGTGGCCTCGACCGCGGGCCCACCACGCTGAGGCGCAGCTATGGCATGTCGTGGTCGGTCGGCGGATGGTTGCTGACACCGTTTCTCGTCGAGAGCGGCAAGAAGGTAGTGGATCGTCTCCGCACCCGCGTCGCCGACGAGATCACCACCACATTCGCCAGCTCGTACGGCATGGCGCTGTCGCTCGCGGACGCGGTCGACCCCGAGATGGTCAAGAGGTACGGGGTGATGGCCACGGGCGAGAAGGCGCTGGTCACCCCGCAGGCCTGACGATGACAAGCCAGGCCGGCCGCCGACGGCCACTCAGGTTTCGACCCGACGGGTAGGTTCGATCCATGGCCACTGCTGAGGACGTGACGATGTCGCTGCGGGTGCTCACCCTCAACATTGGATCGCTGCTCGAGCCGGACTGGGACCGGCGGCGGCACGAGATCGTCGCCTGGGTCGATCGTCTCGATCCGGACGTGATCTGCTTCCAGGAGGTGTCCGAGAGGGCCGATCGCCCCAACACGCCGGGTGGATCGCCGAGGCGACGGAACGGGACTGGCACTGGATGTTCGGCGGCGGTCACCTGCCGGCCGACATGTGGCCCGACACGACGACCCTGTTCGGTTCGGCGGTGCTGTCGTGCTGGCCGATCGAGGAGTCGCAATACCACCGGCTTGGGACAGCTCCCGGCGCAACCCCCGACCCGCTGGTCGAGGCGGTGCCGTGGGAGCTGTTCCACGCACGGACGGCGGGCATCGACCTGTTCTCCACCCACCTGGCTCCCGCCCCCAGCCACGGCGCGCACCGGCGTGTTCAGGTGAGCGAGATCGATCGGATCATCAAAGCGGCCCGCGGCGATCGCGACGAACAGCGCTTCGGGGAACGCCGCCAGGGGCTTCCACCCATCCTGTGTGGCGACTTCAACGCCGAGCCGGACAGCGACGAGATCCGCTACCTGTGCGGGCTGACCGACCTGGACGGTGAGACGACCTTCTACCTGGACGCGTGGCGCACGGCCGGCGATGGCTCGGGCTACACCAACGACTGGCAGGCCAACCCGTACTGCGCCGCCCTTAACGTCCACCGCAAGCGCATCGACTACGTGTTCGTCGGCGACGCCTTCGTGCGTCGGGGCAACGCCGGACGGGTTGTCGACGCACGGGTTGTGGCCGACGAGCCGATCACCGGAATCGTCGCCAGCGACCACTTCGGCGTGCTGGCCGAGATCGTCTGGCCCGATCGGCCGAGCGAGTAGAACGGGGCACATGGACGTTGACCTGGGAGATGAGCTGACGGCGCTGCGGTGCCGGGCGCGCAAGGTGGCCCTCGCAGGTGTGGCCCAACACGGCGCGTTTCACGATTCGTGGATCAACGGCTACTCCAAGGAGTTCTCCCGCACGCTGGCCGCCGAGGGCTGGATCGGCATGACCTGGCCGACCGAACACGGTGGTGGGGGCCGCCCGGCGATCGAGCGGATCGTGATGGCCGAGGAGATGATCAGCGTCGGCGCCCCGGTCGCCGCCAGCTGGTTTGCCGACCGGCAGCTGGGGCCGTCGTTCATCGCCTACGGCACGCCCGAGCAACGCGAGCGCTTCCTGCCGGGCATGTTGTCTGGCGAGACCACCTGGTGCATCGGCATGTCCGAGCCCGACGCCGGCTCCGACCTGGCTTCGCTCGCCACGTTCGCCGCTCGCGACGGGAACGACTGGGTCATCTCCGGGCAGAAGATCTGGACCAGCTTCGCCCAGGTGGCCGACTACTGCTACCTGATCTGTCGCACGTCGAGGGAGGGCCCACCGCACCGGGGCATCAGCGAGATCGTCGTGCCGATGGAGACCCAGGGCATCGAGGTGCGACCGGTCGTCGACATGACGACCAACGCCCACTTCTGCGAGGTGTTTTTCAACGAGGTGCGGGTGCCGGCCGACAACCTGGTCGGCATCGAGGGCGACGCCTTCAAGCAGACGATGCGCCAGCTGGAACACGAGCGGGGCGGCATCGACCGGCTGGTGTCCAACCGGGCGCTGTACGAGCGGGCGCTCGAGGTCTGCGACCGGAGGGATCCGATGGTGCGCCAGGCGATCGCCCGGCTGGAGTCGGGCTACCGGCTGGGCCGGCTGCTCGTGTACCGGGAGGCGCTGGGGCAGGCGCCCGCCGGGTTCAGCGCCGCCACCAAGTGCTTCTGCACCGAGCACGAACAGCGGGTGGCCGACTTTGCCGTCCGCATGCTGGGTCCGCTGGCGATCGCCGAAAGCTCGGGACCGGATGCCCGCCCGGAGAGTTCGCCAGAGGGTGTGATTGCTCGCTCGTTCGCGTACTCGCCGGCGTACACGATCATGGGCGGCACCTCGACCGTGATGCGCAACATCCTGGGTGAGCGGGTGCTGGGCCTGCCCCGGGAGCCGAAGGTCGGTTGAGCAACCGAATCGGTTGAAGCGGAAGCGCAGCGTGGGCCATCCCGATTGCCGTTGCTGACCGGTCAGTCTGTTGTCGCTCGCTCGTCAATACTGTTGCCATGGCAATCGAAGCGGCGGTGTTCGACCTCGACGGCGTCGTCCGGCATTTCGATCGGGACCATCTGTCCGAGGTGGAACGCACCCATGGGCTGGCGCCGGGCGAGCTGATCCAAGTGGCCTTCGAACGCGATCTGCTCAACGAGGTCACCACCGGGCGGATCACCCGGGCGGAATGGGGCGAGCGGGTGGGCGAACAGCTCGCCAGCCAGCCGGCTGCACGCGCCTGGCTGTCCGACCGCGGCGAGGTCGACTGCGACCTGCTGGAGGTGATCGATGCAGTGCGCTCGGGCGGGTTGACGGTGGCGCTGCTGACCAACGGCACCGACACCATCTCCGACGAGATGGTCGACCTGGGCCTCGTCGGACACTTCGACCGCATCTTCAACAGCGCCAAGATCGGCATCGCCAAGCCGGCCCGCGCGGTCTACGAGTACGTCTGTGACCAACTCACCGTCGAACCCGCCAACGTTTTCTTCACCGATGATTCACCGGCGCACGTGGCCGGAGCGCTGGAGCTGGGCATGGTCGCCCGCCACTACGAGGGGCTTGAAACCCTGAAGTTGGACCTGCGAAACGAGGGGATCGAGCTGTGAGCCTCCCCGCCCGGTGGCAGCCGAGACGGCCGCAGGGCCGAGCGGCCTAGATCCGGGAACCGGTGCCCTCCCAGTAGCTGTCGCGCAGGTGGCGCTTGACCAGCTTGCCGGTGGGCAGGCGGGGCAGCTCGTCGGTGAAGTCGATGCTCCGGGGACACTTCACGTGGGCCATGCGTTCCCGGCAGTACTCGACGAGTTCGGCGGCGAGCTGATCGGAGGCCTCGACGCCGTCCATCAGCTGGACGACCGCCTTGACCTCCTCGCCGAAGTCCTCGTTGGGCACGCCGATGACGGCCACGTCGTAGATGTCGGGGTGGGAAGCGAGCACGTTCTCGGCCTCCTGGGGGTACACGTTGACCCCGCCGGTGATGATCATGTTGGTCTGGCGGTCGGTGAGGTAGAGGAACCCATCCTCGTCCACCTTCCCGATGTCGCCCAGGGTCGACCAGCCCTTCGGGTGGTGGGCCTCGGCCGTCTTAGTGGGATCGTTGTGGTAGGCGAACTGCGGGCCCTCGCCGAAGTAGACGACGCCCTCCTCGCCGACCGGGAGTTCCTCGCCGTCGGGCCCGACGATGTGGATGACCCCGACGAGGGGTTTGCCGACCGTGCCGGGGTGGCCCAGCCAGTCCTCTGCCGACGCCCAACAGAACCCCGAGCCCTCGGTGCCGGCGTAGTACTCGTTGATGATCGGGCCCATCCAGTCCATCATCTGGCGCTTGACGTCGGGCGGGCAGGGCGCCGCAGCATGGATGACCCCGACCAGGCTGGACACGTCGTAGCCGATGCGGACCTCCTCGGGCAGCTTGAGCATGCGCACGAACATGGTCGGGACGAACTGGGCGTGGGTCACCCGGTGGGTCTGAATCGCGTCGAGGACCGCTTCGGGCTCGAAGCGCTCCATCAGCACGACCGAGGCGCCGAGGGCGAGGCTCTCGATGCTCCACTTGAGCGGGGCGGCGTGGTACATCGGGGCGGGGGAGAGGTAGACGCTCTCGGTGTTCATGCCCATCAGCAGCTCGCCGAGCAGCCCGAGGCCGGCACTGGTGCCGAGCGGCTGGCCTGTCAGCTGGCGGAGCACGCCCTTGGGGCGACCGGTCGTGCCCGAGGAGTACAACATGTCGGTCCCCTCGAGGGCACCGGGGAGCGGGTCGGGCGATTGCTCGGCGGCCAGCGCGTCGAGGTTCTGGGCGCCCTCCACCTCGCCGCCGACCGACACGAACGTCACGTCGTCGCCCACCAGCTCGGCCAGTGCGGGCATCAAACGCTCGGCCATCGCCGGCGTGAGCACCACCACCTTGGAACCGGAGTCCTCGATGATGAAGGCCGCCTCGTCCGCGGTCAGGTGCGTGGAGAAGAACGTGTAGTGCAGGCCGGCGTAGTGGGCGCCCCAGGCAACCTCGAGTACCTCCAGCCGGTTCTCCATGCAGGCGGCCACGTGGCCCTCGTACTCAAGACCCAACGATGCAAACGTGCGCGCCAACCGGTTGGCGGTGGCGTCGAGCTCGCCGAAGGTGACCGTGTCGCCAGTACCGGCCATGGTCATGGCCACCCGGTCCGGATTGGTTTGGGCATGGGCACCTGGGTAGCGCAGCTGGCTCAATGGACGCTCCTTGTCGTGAACGGGAACAGACTGCGAAGGAACCTAGCGGCTGGGCTTGCGGGCGAGACTCGAAGGCTGATCATCGATCGGGATCGCCGTGGACGATGGGAGAGGAATACTCCGCACCCAAGATGGTTCTCTTTGGAAGTACCTCGGAGGGTGTCCGAGGTGACGCCACTCGATTTCCAGGAGCCGACATGAGCCCAACCAGCGCAACCACCACGCCAACCATCCCGGCCGGCATGGCTGGCGCGATCCGCGAGCGGTTTCCTCTGGGGGCCCAGTGGCCCACGCTCGATCCGTTTCTGTTCGTCGCCCACCACGACGACGCCTATCCCGAGGGCACCGAGGACTTTGGCCCTCACGCATCGCTCGAGGGGCGTCAAATGGGTTCGGACTTTGCCGCCAAGGATGGCTGGAACATGTACCACGGTGCGGTGGTCCCGGGGTTCCCCCAGCACCCGCACCGTGGGTTCGAGACGATCACCTATGTGCGGCGTGGACTGATCGATCACGCCGATTCGTTGGGCGCCGCCGCTCGCTTCGGACACGGCGACACCCAATGGGTGACCGCCGGGGCGGGCATCGTCCATTCCGAGATGTTCCCGCTGCTCAACGGCGATGCGCCCAACCCCACCGAGCTGTTCCAGATCTGGCTCAACCTGCCCGCCGCCAACAAGATGGCCCAGCCGGCGTTCACGATGCTGTGGGCCGAGGACACGCCGGTGGTTGACGTGACCGACGACGAAGGGCGGACAGCCTCGGTCACCGTCGTCGTCGGCGAGTTGGCTGGTCGAGCGGCCGCAGCGGCGCCGGCCGGCTCCTGGGCGGCTCGGGACGACGCTGAGGTGGCGATCTGGCACGTTCGGTTGGGCCCTGGGGCCGGCTGGGCGATGCCCGCAACCGAGCACGTCGAGACCGAGCGCATGGTGTACGTCTTCGAGGGGGATCACGTGGACCTCGGTGGGGAGCGTCTCGATGCCGGCACCGGAGCGCTGGTCGACAGCGACTCCCCGGTGGGCCTGGTCGCAGGGCCGGCGGGCGTCGAGTTGCTGGTGATGCAGGGCCGCCCGATCGGCGAACCGGTGGCCAAGTACGGGCCGTTCGTCTTGAACGACCGGGCGGGCATCGAAGCGGCCTTCGCCGACTACCGGGCGACCGGGTTTGGCGGCTGGCCATGGGACGTCGATGGTCCGGTGCACGGGGCCGACCCGGCCCGCTTTGCCCGCCACCCGGA
>NZ_DAOLGP010000059.1:268-13750 GCF_035329545.1 Candidatus Neomicrothrix sp. | reverse complement strand
AGCCCCACCATCCGGCCCAGCCCTCAGGCCACCCCGAAAGACACCAGCCACCTAGGAAAGGTTTTGACGAATCGACGGCTGAACGCCCGGTACCCGCTGAGCGTGTCGCGCAAGTGCAGGCCGAAGAGCGAGCGGAAGGTCCACGACAGCATCTGGTTTCCCGCCTCGTGCCCCCGGCGGTGGGCCCCCGCTTCGGGCCGACGGCAACCGACGACCATGTCGGCGCCCTGGCTGATCAACTCGTCGATCAGCACCGGTGCGGCCTCGGGGTCGTAGGTCCCATCACCGTCGATCAGAAGGAAGTAGTCGGCGTCGATGTCGGCGAAGAGCCGCCTGACCGCGTAGCCCTTGCCCCGTCGGGGTTCGGTGATCACCTTGGCTCCGTGTTCCCGGGCGATGGCTGCGGTTCCGTCGGTGCTGGCATTGTCTGCGACGTAGAACGAAGCCTGGGGAAGCTCCGCACGAAGGGTGGAGATCACGTTGCCGATCGTGGCCGCCTCGTCGTGGCAGGGAATGATCACGGCAATCGTGTCGGTTGGCGACACCACGTCGGCGCAATGGGCGCTGGAATCCTCCGAAGTGAGCACCACGCCAAGGAATCTACCAGCGCAGGCGGCCCAGCTTGGAATGGGCCGTGGACGTGGTGGAGCGTTGCGGTAGGGCCGTCTGGACGAAATCGGTCGATCAGAACGACGTCGGTCGATGTCGGTTGAACCAAAGCGCTGTCGGTGTTGACGGCGCTTCAGTAGGGTCAGCTTATGAAGCGCCTCTGGCCCACTCGTGTTTGGAAGTTCAGCGTGGGCTCACGGCTCCTGCTGGGCGTTCTGCTCGTCCTCGGCGTGACCACGCAGTCCCTGTCGGTCACCCCGGCCGGCGCCACGGGTCCGAAGGACGCTCCGGTTCAGCCGCGGCCTGCCTCACCGGCTGAAACGGAGTCCGGGCGCCGAAGCGTCCCCATCCCGCCCGAACTCGTCGGCACCGAACCAGCACCGGTGCCGGCCGCCCAGTCGAGCAGGGCGTTGGACAGCATCGCCTGCATCGGCAACGGTACGTCCGGCAAGCGGGTGCAGCTGGTGTACGCCTACCGGGCCGGATCCGCCAACCGATCGGCCACCTTCGCAACGTCGGTGCGCACCTGGGCGACTCAGTTCGACGAGTTCCTCGCCGGGGAGGCCGCCGCAACCGGCGGCAACCGACGCATCCGCTTCGTGCACGACGGCGCCTGCCAGCCCACGATCACGACGGTGAGAGTTCCGTCGAACGCCACCGACTACTACGAGGCGGTCGAAGCGATCGAGGCGGCCGGGCTGTCCAGCAGCGACCGTAAGTACCTGGTGTACGCCGACTGGAACCTCCCCGACCTGTGTGGCCAAGGGACCTTCTTCGATGACGAGGATCCCACCGCGTCCAACCTGAATAACACCCAGGTGGGCTACGCCTTCTCCTACCTCTCGTGTTGGGATTGGGGCACCTCCAACACCGCATTGCACGAGCTGTTCCACAACCTCGGCGCCGTGCAGGCCGGGTCGCCCAACGGCAACGGTGCCCACTGCGACGACGGCACCCTGGGCGGCGCGGACGTCATGTGCTACGGCGAAGCCGCCCTCGACGCATGCGATGCGTCCGGACCGCGCATCATGGATTGTGCCCGGGACGACTACTTCAACGTCAGCCCGGTGCCGGGCTCCTACCTGGCCACCCACTGGAACACGGCCAAGAGTTCCTACCTCGAAGTGCCCGGCGGCTGCGCGCCCCAGGACGCTTTTGCCAAGAGCTATCCGATCGGCGGCACCCGTGGCGCCGTCAAGGGCTCGAACGTCGACTGCACCGTCGAGGGCGCAGAGCCCAGTCACGCCGGGCACCGATCCCGGTCGGTGTGGTGGACCTATACGGCCCCGTCCAACGGGCAGGTCACGGTCGATACGTTGGGTTCGACGTTCGACACCGTGCTCGCGGTGTACACCGGCAACAGCGTGGGTGGGTTGACCCCGGTGGCAAGCAACGATGACACCGCTCCCGGCCGACAGAGCCGGGTGGCGTTCCCGGCCGCGGCGGGCCAGCAATATCGGATCGCGGTCGATGGCAAGGCGTCGGCCAGCGGTGCCATCGCATTGCAGTGGAGGCATGCGGCGTCCCCGGCCAACGACAACCTGGCCGACGCTCCCGTCGTCTCCGGTGCGTCCGGTTCGGCGACTGGGTCCAGCGTTGGCGCCACTCGGGAGACCGGCGAGCCGATGCACCGCCGCCGGGGATTCCCTTCGGTGTGGTGGTCGTGGACAGCGCCCGTCACCGGCACGCTGCGTCTCAACACCGCCGGCTCGAACTTCGACACGGTGCTTAACGCCTACACGGGCAACAACGCCGGTGCGCTCGTGGCGAAGGCCCAGAACGACGACACGCCCGTCAGTTTCACCAGCGAGGTGCTCATGCCCGTGAAGGCGGGGGTGACCTATCGCTGGGCGGTCAGCGGCTATGCGGGCTATGCGGGTGCCGTCAAGCTCAACTGGAACCTGCAACCGGTGCAGTGTGCGGTCGGGGCCGCCAACCCGTTCAGCGATGTTGCCAGCTCGGCCTGGTATCGCACTCCGGTGTTGTGGTTGGTGCAACAGGGCATCACAACGGGAACCTCTCCGGGCACCTTCTCGCCCGATGCCTCGGTGACCCGGGGCCAGATGGCGGTGTTCTTGTGGCGCACCGCCGGGCAACCCACGGCGTCTACCCCGCAGTATTTCAATGACGTTCCGCGTGGCAGCTACGCCGACAAGGCCGTGGCATGGCTTGCCGAACAGGAGATCACGACGGGCACACGGCCGGGCTACTTCTCTCCAAACGATCAGGTGACTCGGGCGCAGATGGCGACGTTCCTGTGGCGGATGATCGGGAGCGTGTACCCGGGCTTCGACCACGGGTTCTGGGACGTCTACTCCGACTCGTTCGCCAACAAGTCGGTCGCTTGGCTGGTGCGCGAAGGCATCACCGCCGGCACTACCCCGGACGAATTCTCCCCCAATCAGAAGGTCTCGCGGGCCCAGATGGCGGTGTTCCTCAACCGCAGAGCGTGTGGGTAGGGCCACCGAATGTGTTGTTGGCGACCGCTACTGCCACGGGAGCGTGATGCCGACACCGACGACGGGTTTAGCCGTCCGTGGAGCGCAGCAGGCGACCGGCGAGCTCTCCGGTGTGTTGGCCCGCTTCCATGAACGGCAGGCCGTTGACGATCGTGTGATCGATGCCGCTTGCCCTCTGAACAAACCGCGGTGCGTTGCCGGGGAAGTCGTGCACGATCTCGGGTAACTCCAGAGCCATGGCGTCGAGGTCCAACACGTTGAGGTCGGCAAAGGCCCCCTCGCGAAGTACCCCACGGTCGACGTACCCGATGAAGCTGGCCGTGTCGGAGGTGAGCCGCCGGATCGCCTCCTGCAACGACAGCACGCCCCGATCGCGCACCCAGTGGCTGAGCAGATAGGTGGGCTGGGATGCGTCCATGATCTGGGTGGCGTGCGCCCCGGTGTCGGCCAGCCCCAGGATGGTGGTCGGGTCGGTGAGCATCTCCTCGATGGCACCCGAGTCCTGGTTCATCACCGGCCAGTTGACGATGGCCCGGCCATCGGATCGATCGAGCGCATCGACGTAGGCCTCCACCGGGGTGATCCCGGAGCGGGCGGCGATGGCGGCGATCGAATCGTCCTTCGAGTAGTCGTAGCGCACCGGCTGATCGGCGGGCATCAGGTACATGCGGGTGAACGGATCGACGTCCTTGCCCGCCCCCTGCTCGATGATGCGGGCGCGTCGCTCCGGGTCCCGGATGGCGGCCAGGCGGCCGGCCAGGTCCCGATCGGCGATCTCGGCGAAGGCCGGCAGGTCGTCGATCAGGGTGTTGGCGGCCAGGCTGAACAGCACGCCCACGCTGCGGGGGGTGATCTGGGGGCGCAGCTGCGAACCGGCCTGATTGGCCTCCGCCGCCAGGTCGATCACCCGGCGGTAGTGGTCGCCCAGGCTGGCGATCTGTTGCAGGTTGAAGCTGAACGGCCTGCCGAGGGCGCGGCTGATCTCGGCCATCCAGGCCAGTTCCTCGTCCACCCGGTCGCCCGGCTCGTTCTCGAAGTTGTAGCGGGGGGCGCTTTCGAGCACGCCCCGACCGATCGTGCCCAGCGGGGCGGCGGTGGCGAAGAACTCCGAGGGGTCCGACCAGGTGCCGGGGACGTTGCGCCCGTCGGGTACCCGGTGGAACAGGCTGCGGCTGATCGAGTAGCCGAACGCCCCGGCGCGAACCGCCTCGTCCACCTGGGCGGCCATCTGGGTCAACTGCTCGGGGGTGGCGGCAAAGTCGCGCTCGCAGGCGGCGTCGCCCGCTACGTACAGGCGGATGGCGACGTCGCCCACGTAGCCGCCCGCGTTGATTCCCTTGGGCACGGCGTCGATGGCGTTCAGGTAGTCGCCGTAGCTCTCCCACTCCCAGCTCAACCCCTCGAGGATTGACGAGGCGGGGATGTCCTCCACCGATTCCATCGCATTGGCCAACACCTCGGCCTGGCCCGGCCGCATCGGGGCGAAGGTCATGCCGCAGTTGCCCATCATCACCGAGGTGACGCCGTGATAACACGACGAACTCATCTGCGGGTCCCACGCCACCTGGGCGTCGAGGTGGCTGTGCAGGTCGACAAACCCGGGGGTGACGTGTCGGCCCTCGGCGTCGATCACCCGTCCGGCCCCGGCGGCGTCGACCGTGCCGATCGCCGTGATGCGATCACCGTCGACCGCCAGGTCGGCGCGCACCGGGTCGGCCCCGGTTCCGTCCACCACCGTGCCGCCCGTGATCACCAGGTCGTGTGCCATCTCGTCGCCCCCTACCTCGTCGTTGTCCCGATCGTCACGGTAGGCGATCCGTCGAAGGGCCTTCTCGCCGACGGGCCAGCGCTGCAAGATTTCGCTAGGCAAACGAGTGAACCGTACTTACGATGCTTCCATGCGAAGACGGCTTCTGTGGCTGGCGTGTCCGTGGATGATCATGGTCGGCGCTTGTTCGACAGGGATCGAGGAAGCGACGCCGGAAACAACGTCGGAGCCGAGCGAGTCGTCCGCTGTCGCAGCCGCCAACGATGCGGTGCCCTCTGGTGTCGATCTTGAGTTTGAGATGGTCGTGGCCAACCTCGACGAGGATGGCGGGGATAACGCGGCATCGATCGTCGCCCCGGCCGACTGGCGCCAGGACGCTTCCATCTTGGGGGTCAGGTTTGTCCCCCCGGCGGACTCCGCCCTTGGGCCCAACTCGACGTACGAGGTCGAAAACAACTGCGATGGCCTCTGCGGACCAACCGACTGGGAGGAACGACTCACAGGCCCTGATGGCTATCTGACGCTGCAAGCCGATGATGGCGTCAACGTGGTGGAACGGCGCGAGACGACGGGCTCGGCCGGGGCGGTACTGATCACCGAGGAGAGCGACACGACCGTGGTCCGCGTGCTGCGATGGGATGATTCGGCCCCCGAATTCTTCACGTGCGAAGCGACGATCGAGGCCGGTGCCGAGGACCTGGTGCCGGCCTTCGAGGCCGCCTGCCTGGCGACACGCCCGGAGTGGTTCCCGGTCGATTAAGCGGTGCGGAGGTTCGGGGCGACCCATCGCCTGAAGCCGTCCTATGGTCGGGCCATGCGACGAGCGACTTCGGTGGTGCTTTCAGCGGTGATGACGGTGACCGCCTGCTCGCCGGGGCTCGGGGAGGCAACTGCACAACCCTCCGATGATCCGGCCGGCGCCGTCACGGACGCCGACGATGCCATCACGGTCGAGACGTTTCCCCCGGCCCGACCGTCGGGGCGATCGAGCGACGGTGTTGACGCCACCGCTGCCAACGATGCGGTCCCGGCCGGGACGGAGCTGGAGTTTGAGTCGAACAACTTCGACCTCGACGAGGACGGCGACTCGTCGGCGTCGCTCGTCGCCCCGATCGGCTGGAGCTCAAGGGTGTTCATCGGTGTCCAGTTCGAGCCGGAGGCCGACGCCGAACTCGGATTCTTCACCCGAATGAAGGTCGACGCCGGGTGCGACGGGCTGTGCGAGGCGACCGACTGGGAGAAGCGGCTCACCGGCCCCGACGGTTATCTGACCATGCTCGACGAGGGCGGCAACGTGGTCGAGCGGCGTGGCGTCACCGGCTCTGCGGGGGCGGTGCGGATCGTCGAGGACAGCTTCGGGGCCACGGTGATCGTGCTGCGCTGGGACGACGCGGCCGATCACTATTTCCAATGCGAGGCGATGCTCGATGACAGGGCCGAAGAACTGGCGGAGGCCTTTGAGGCGGCCTGCCTGGCCTCCCGCCCTGACTGGTTTGAGGTTGGCTGAGCGCCGTCGCGGTAGGGGTGCCGAACCAGCAGTCGACCGTCGGTCGTCCAATCTGGCAGGCTCACCAGCCGGGTCGACGATGAAGGGGACGACATGAAACTGGCCATGCAGATCGGTTACTCGGGGGGCTTCGAGGAGTCGGTCGCCCAGGTGCAGGCGCTGGAGAAGGCGGGGATGGACATCGTCTACGTCGCCGAGGCCTACGGCTACGACGGCGTCAGCCTGATGGGCTACCTGGCGGCCAAGACCGAGACCGTGCAGATCGCCGCCGGTATCCTGCCGATCTACACCCGCACCCCGACCCTCCTGGCGATGACCGCCGCCGGCGTGGACGAGCTGTCCAAAGGGCGATGCATTCTCGGCCTCGGTGCCAGCGGCCCGCAGGTGATCGAGGGCTTTCACGGCGTTCCCTACGACGCGCCGGTCGGACGGACCCGCGAGATCGTCGAGATCTGCCGCCAGGTGTGGGCCCGCAAGGAGCCGGTGGTTCACGACGGCCGCTACTACCAACTGCCGCTGCCCGAGGACAAGGGCACCGGCCTGGGCAAGCCGCTCAAGATCATCACCAAGCCGCCCCGCCCCAACATCCCGATCCACATCGCCGCGCTGGGCCCGAAGAACGTGGCGATGACCGCCGAGGTCGCCGATGGCTGGCTGCCGATCCTGTATCACCCGGACCGGGCCGCCGACGTGTGGGGCGCCGACCTGGCCGTAGGCGCTGCCAAGCGGGATGCCGGGCTGGGGACTATGGACGTGATCGCCGGCGGCCTGCTGGCGGTCGGCGAGGGCGCCGAGGCGGTCCGCGACTTCGCCCGACCGATGGTGGCGCTGTACGTGGGCGGCATGGGCGCCCGTGACAAGAACTTCTACAACAACCTGTTTCAGCGCTACGGGTACGAGGATGCCGCCGCCGAGATTCAGAACCTGTACCTCGACGGCAAGAAGCAGGAGGCCGCAGCGGCGGTTCCGGAGTCGTTCCTGGCCGAAACCTCGCTGGCCGGTGACGAGGGCTTTGTGCGCGACCAGATCCAGCGTTACGCCGACTCTGGCGTCACCGTCCTCAACGTCACGCCGATCGCCAACGATCTCGACGGTCAGGCCCGTCTGATCGAGAAGGTGAAGGGCTGGGTCGGCTAGCCCGCTCCCTCTGTGGTCGGCGATGGGTCGGGTCAGCGGCTCAGCATCGCGCTGGGGTGTAGCGGGCGTTAGGTGGCCGGAAGGTGCAGGTCGTCGATGTCGACGTCGTGTGCGACGTGGGGCACCACTCCGATGTCGGCAAGGCGTGGCGGCCGGCCTCGGATCACCGGACCCTGGTCCTCCAGCGTCACCACGGTAGGTGCGTCGCCGCTCACAATTACCCGCTGGTCGACCACCCGGACCTGCAGCGGCCCGCCACTGATCAGCGTCAGGGTGATCTCGCTCTGGGTCAGGTCCACCCGAAGCCGTGCGCCCTGCCGGTGCAGGGAGAACCCCAGGTGGTCCCAGTCGGCGGGCAGGCGGGGATCGAAGCTGAGCACGCCCCAGGTGTCGCGCATGCCGCCGAAGCCCTGCACCAGGGTGGCCCACACCCCGCCGGTCGAGGCGACGTGAACCCCGTCAACGGTGTTGCCCTGCAGGTCGGCCAGGTCGACGAACAGCGCCCGCTTGAAGTACTCGAGCGCCAGCTCGGCGTAGCCGACTTCGGCGGCCAGGATGGACTGTACGCAGGCGGACAGCGACGAGTCTCCGGTGGTGATCGGGTCGTAGTACTCGAAGTTGCGTCGCTTCTCGTCCTGGGTGAAGTACTCGCCTTGGAGGAACATGGCCAGCACCACATCGGCCTGCTTGAGCACCTGGTGTCGGTAGATGACGAGGGGGTGGTAGTGCAACAGCAGCGGGCGCTTTTCCTCCGGGGTGTCGAGTAGGTCCCACACCTCCTTGTCGAGGAAGGCGTCGTCCTGTGGGTGCACCGCCAGGACGTCGTCGTAGGGGATGAACATGGCGGACGCGGCCTTGTGCCACTCGTCGATCTCCTCGTCGCGTAGGCCGACGACCCGCTGCAGGCGCTGGTACGCGACCGGATCCGCCTCCCGTATCACCTCCATTGCCTCGGCGGCCCGCCGCAGGTTGAAGCGGGCCATCAGGTTGGTGAACAGGTTGTCGTTGACGACGGTGGTGTACTCGTCGGGCCCGGTCACCCCGAAGATGTGGAAGCTCTTGGTCCCGTTGGGCTTGTAGAAGCCGAGGTCGGCGTACAGCCGAGCGGTTTCGATCGCCAGCTCGGCCCCCTCACGGCAGAGGAAGTCCCAGTCGCCGGTGGCCTCCAGGTACTGGCTGGCCGCGTGAACCACGTCGGCGTTGATGTGGTACTGCGCCGTTCCGGCGGCGTAGTAGGCGGAGGCCTCGTCCCCGTTGATCGTGCGCCACGGAAAAAGGGCGCCGCGTTGGGACAGCTCCGACGCCCGCTCCCGGGCCTTGGGCAGCATCATGTAGCGGAATCGCAGCAGGCTTCGGGCCTGTCGGGGGTTGGTGTAGGAGCAGAACGGCATCACATAGATCTCGGTGTCCCAGAAGTAGTGGCCGCCGTAGCCGTCTCCGGTCACCCCCTTGGCTGCCACGCCGTGCTCCTCGACGCGCCCGGTGGCCTGGGCCAGCTGGAACAGGTTCCAGCGCACCGCCTGTTGGGTGCGCGGCCGGCCGGTCACCTCGACGTCGGAGCGGGCCCAGAAGTCCTTGAGCCAGTCTCGCTGATCGTCGGCCAGACCCGATGCGCCCCGCTTGATGCTGCGGTCGAGGGTGCGGGCGCATCGGTCGGCCAACTCATCGGCGGGCACACCCCGAGACGAGTGGAAGGCGGCGAACTTGGTGACCTTCAGCGTTTGCCCCGGCGACATGCGCGTGTGGATGATCGTTTTGGAGCGATCGTCATCGACCTCGGTGTTGACCCGGGGGTCGCCTTTGAACTCGACCTGGTGCTCGACGGCGCAGGCCAGGGTCATTTCGGAATGGGCGCACCGATAGCCCAGGTAGGCCCGATGACCCCGCATTTTGCTCAGGCGGGGCAGCAGCACGCGATGGTCGAGTGCGTGGGCCTGACGGGGATCGTCGCCCTCGCCCAGCGCTGCAAGGGCGACGTGGTACTCGTCCTCGCCGTCCTGGCGGTTCAACAGCTGCGACGAGATCGTCACCGGCGCCACCCCCTCGAGCATGGTGACCTCGAAGGTCATCAGCGCCAGGTGGCGTTCGGTGAAGCTCACCTGCCGTGTGGAGCGCACCCGCAGGCGGACACCACTCGGCGTGCGCCACACCAGGTCGCGTTCCAACGTGCCGGTGCGGAAGTCGAGGCGCCGGGAGTACTCCTCACAGTCGGCCTCGGACAGCAGTAGGGGTTCGTCGTTGACGTACAGCTTGATCAGCTTGGGATCGGGCACATGCACCAGGGTCTGGCCGACCTTGGCGAATCCAAACGCGTCCTCGGCGTGCTGGATCGACCAGGTCTCGTGGAACCCGTTGACGAAGCTGCCGTGGGTGTGGGCGATGCGCCCCTCCTCGACGTTGCCTCGCAAGCCCAGATAACCGTTGGCCACCGCAAAGAGCGTCTCGGTGGTCCCCAGATCCTCGGAGGAGTACTCGGTCTCCTCGAGTGCCCACTCGTCGATCGGAAACCGGCCGGGGTCGAGGGCGCCATCGATGTCGAAGGGGTAGGCCGGGTCGACCTCGCCGGGGCTCCCGGGGCCGCGGTTCACGATGACGTCTCGTCGGCTTGGCGCTCCGGGGCGCTGGGCAGCAGCTCGGCCAGATCCTCGACCACAACGTCGGCCCCGGCGGTGCGGAGGGCGTCGGCGCCTGCGCCGCGGTCGACACCGATCACCAGGCCGAAGTCGCCTGCCGCTCCGGCCGCCACGCCGGAGATGGCGTCTTCGACCACCACGGCATGGTCGGCGGCGCAACCCACCTGCGATGCGGCGTGCAGGAAGTAGTCGGGCGCGGGCTTGCCGGGCAGATGGGCGTCGGCGCCAACGTTGCCGTCGACGATCACTTCGAAACGGTCGAGGAGGCCGGCGGCGTCCAGCACCTGGCGGGCGTTGCGCGAGGAACTCACGATCGCCAGTTCCAGGTCGGTGTCGGCCAACCGGTCGAGCAGGGTGACCGACCCGGGGTAGGCGGTGACGCCATCGCGCCTGAGCACCTCGTTGAAAACCAGGTTCTTGCGTGCCCCCAGCCCGACGACGGTCTCGGCGGACGACGGATCGTCGGGTTCGCCCTCGGGAAGTTCGATGCCGCGCGAGTGCAGAAAGCTGCGCACCCCGTCGATGCGTGGCTTGCCGTCGACGTAGTCGACATAGTCGGCGTCGGTAAAGGGTCGCTTTTTGCCCCACCCGGCAAGAAACTCATCAAACATTTCGGTCCAGGCGTGAAGGTGGACGACGGCGGTCGGGGTAATGACACCGTCGAGATCAAAGAGAACAGCGTCGAACGGTGACCAATCCATCATGGGAGCGTGGCACACCAGCGCAGGACGAGCGCGCTTTATCGAAAATTCGATCCGCCGCCGAACGGCCGGACCGTTGGAGGATCAGGCCTGGGCGTCGGCGAGGTGCTTCGCCAGGCGGGCCTTGCGGTGCGCTGCGGTGTTCTTGTGCAGCACGCCCCGGAGGACGGCGCGGTCGATGCGGCTCTGCGCCTCGCGCACCAGTGCCTCGGCATCGTCGCTGCCCGCATCGGCGGCGGTGACCGCGGCCTTGATGCGGCTGCGGAGCTCGCTGCGCACGGCCTTGTTGCGCTCGTGGATCACGATCGTCTGACGGTTGCGCTTGATCTGGCTCTTGATGTTTGCCACGGGTGGGCTCCTGAAGGGGGGGGGACGACGAGTACTCGATGTCGGGGCTTGGCACATCCGGTTCGCCGAGGGTGTGGAGGAAGCCGGAGGAACGACCCGACGATGCTAGCCCCCGGGGGGTGAGATCGTCGAACACAACGGGAGGTGGGCGGACCTCAACGGCGACCGAGTGCGCCCAACAGCCCTCGGTAGGCGTTGGTGAGCGCCGGGGTCGAGCGCACCCGGCGCTGGGCCCGAACCGCCCGGGAGGCCAAGAGTCCGTCGAGACGGGCCTGCTGAGCATCGACTCGTTGCTGCAACTGTTTGACGGTTCTGCGTTCACGCCCCAGGTCGGAGCGGGCCTTGGTGAGTTGTTCTCGGAGGTCGTTGCGTTCCCCCTGCGCCCGGACCTGAAGCTTCATGCCTCGTGCATCGAGTCGAGCCTGGGGGCGTGCGGCGTTGTATTGTGAAGTACATCGTGGAATTGAGCCGTGGCTTGCGTGAGGAACCGGCCGGTTGCTCGGGCGGCCTCGTCGGCGTCCTCCGACGCCGGGTCGAAGGCTCCGATCGCCTCTTCGTAGATCGTGAGCAACTCTCTGACGGCATCCGGAACGCCGACCCGGTCTCGGATCCACGTCGACACCTCGGCAGCGTCGGCGGCGGAGTACCCAGCCAGCTGCGAGGTGATGGTGGAGGCAGCGACCGGCAGGGTCTGGGTGCGGATGCCGAAGTTGAGCTCTCGTAGCCGCTCCACGTTGTCCGGCCGAACGAGGGGGCCGAACGCACGGCTCGATCCGATCATGACCGATGCCCCGGCGGCCATGGCTTCGATGGCGGAGCGCCCCTGGGCGAGCACGAGGTCGTAGTCACCCAGGATGTTTTCCGGGGCCGAGGTCTGCGAGTTGGTGCCGGTGCCGACGACATCGAGTTGAACGCCCAACTCCTCAGCCGCCTTGTGGGCGGCGAGGAAGTACGGCGACCCCTTCAGCACGTAGTTGGAGAACAACAGCATCCGGCGCAGTGACTCTCCGGGCGCGGCGGTTCGTCGGAATCGCTCCAGATCGACGGAGTTGTGGACGATCGAGATGCGGTCGTCCTCGATGCCGTGCTGCAGCGAGAGTCGGTCTCGGACGGCCTCGTCAACGGCCACATAACGAACAACGTTGGGATGCCGTATGGGGGTTTCTGTCCACGGTCGCCACCCGTGGCTCACGCCCACCATGGGTACATCTCGAAAATAGGCGAGAGCCGTCATGGCCGTCATGAAGTGTTGGCCGTGAATGACATCGGGCCGCACGCCCAGCGTGTCGAGGTCGTCCGTGACGGGAATGGTGAGATCGATGAGCTCGCGTCCTGTTGCTCCAACCTCGGCGGTGTAGACCATCGGTCGGTGCGCCTGCGCCAAGAGTTCCATGGCCAGGTCCTGCACGTAGGTTTCCGCGCCGTTTCGGATGCTCATGGTTCTGTTGGTGATCAGGATCTTCACGGCTGTCTCCCTTGGGCAACGTCGCCGAGCGGACGTCCAGCGGAGGTCCTGAGCTGGGCGTGTTCGTCGATGAAGGACTCCGCCCGGCGTCGCCCTTGGCGTCCGGTCGAGCGCAGGTGGTCTCGAAGCATGCCGACTGCGGGCTCCATGCCGGTGTGGCCGATGAAGGCGATCAGGTCTCCGGGACGTGCGGCCTGAAAGATGGCGGTGACCAGGGTCGCGAGCTGGGCGTGCGCCGTCGGCCTGACCCCCAGGCGGCCAGGCCTGCGACGATCGCGTCGCACTCGGCGTCCGATGCATGGTCGGCCGGGCCGACCACATCGATGCTGCGGGTGACGTGCACCTCGTCGACGTCGAGGCGCATGAGGGCTCGTCCCAGCACGTTGCCCTGCTCGGCGTTGGTCGCAACCCCGCGGTTGCCTCGCACGGCCACACCGCAGAGGAAGCGTGCGGTGTTCTGGCGGAGCGGCCGCAGCCGCCGCTCCACCGTCGTGCCGGCGCTATGGGCGTTGAACATGTCGTCGACGACGACGAAGGGCCTGGTGGCCACCACGGACAGCCGCCGGGGCAGCCCGCCGAAGTCGCCCAGCCCGGACTCGATCGCTTCGATTCCCGCCCCGCAGATAAACGCCGCCGTTGCCGCCAGCGCTGCCGACGTGACGTCGTGGCCTGTGATGGCGGGGGTTGTCACCTTGATCGTTCCCGGCTCCCGTGCGCACCGCCGGGCCAGTGCAGGTGTCAGCGTCAACCGGTCGCCGTCGCGGAGGGCAAGCGCGTCCCTGGTCCGACCGACAGGAACGTCGAACCCCCCGGCCCCCGCTGCCACCTCGACCACGTCGGCGAGCATCGCGAGCG
>NZ_DAOLGP010000059.1:0-258 GCF_035329545.1 Candidatus Neomicrothrix sp. | reverse complement strand
CCCGCTCCCCCCCCGCCCTCGGCGGGGTGGCAGCCGGCAACCCCGGCGGGGCAAGCCCGGCAGAAGAGCTGCCGCATGGCCCGCCGGTACGCGGCGTCGGAGCCGTGTACCTCCAGGTGATCGGACCCGATCGTCGTGCAGATGCCGACCGAAGCGGGTACGTCGACCAAGCGCTGATCACTGAGGCCCTGCGAGCTGGCCTCGACGACGGCGTGGGTGGCACCGACCTCGACGGCACGGGCCAGCAACTCTTGAATC
>NZ_DAOLGP010000058.1:0-13921 GCF_035329545.1 Candidatus Neomicrothrix sp. | reverse complement strand
CGCACCCTGCCGAGCCGTTCAACCCGCCGAAACCCGGCGTCTCACC
Organism: Candidatus Neomicrothrix sp.; assembly: GCF_035329545.1. NCBI lineage: Bacteria > Bacillati > Actinomycetota > Acidimicrobiia > Acidimicrobiales > Microthrixaceae > Candidatus Neomicrothrix > Candidatus Neomicrothrix sp. The sequence continues at coordinate 13,875 of NZ_DAOLGP010000058.1, read as the reverse complement.
ACGCCGACGACCAATCCCAAACACAACCTGTCACCAGATCACGCGGCGGTCCCGGTCACCGGCCAAGCGCGTCGTCTGACCAGTGAGCACCAAGATGCCGGCGCCAATCACTACTCCGGTACCCAACGCCACGTCACCGGAGAGGGTCAGGCTCCCGGCTACGTCTTCGAGGGCTCGGTTCTCCGCACCCGGGTCCTCGGGAGCCGAGGTGTCGTGGTCAGGTGGCCTATGGCCCGCTCGGGCCCCAGCGGTTTTGGAGGTCGTGATCTGCCACCGGCATCGCAGGAGGACACAGCGAGCACTGCCCGGTCAGTCCTCTGATGGCGGCTCCTCGGTGATCAGCTCGAACCCTGCCTCGGTCCACGCGTTCATGCCACCCTCGAGGTCCACCACGTTCGTGTAACCCATCGCCGCCAGCGTCTCGGTCGCCTCGGCCGACATGTTCCCCGACCGGCAATACAGTGCGAGCGGATCCGACCGGTCCTCGGGGAGCCCGTCCCAGTCGGTGATCTCGTCGAACGCAACGAACGAGTCGGTTCCCTCGATGTGCCCCTCGTAGGGTATGTGGACATTCACAACCGGAACGTCGGGGTTGTCCTCCATGTACCGGGCAAAAGAAGCCGGCGCCAACAGGCGATTCGACGATACCGCAACCGTGCCCGCCTCCTCGGTTGTGGGGGGCTCAGCCTGGTCCGGACCGGACGAGCATGCCGCCCCGATCAGCAAGATCGCCAGCAGAGGCAGTGCAATCGCTTTGCGCATCGGCGAGTCCTTCAGTTTGCAATAGTTACACACTTCTTCCTACTACAGCGCGTCGCATCAACTGGGTCGGCGCAACCATATTTGCGGCATTGCCTTGCCATTGCAGGCCGGGAGCAGGTGCCCGCTGGAATGGTCTCCGACATCAACGTGGAGGCGTCGAGCTGACCGTTCAGATACGGACGGCGATCGGCGAGCCGCCGGTGCGGTAGATCGACCCCGTTTTGACGACGTCGCCGGTTTGGGGGGCGTACACGTACTGCCCGCCGCCCATGTAGATGCCGATGTGGTGGACCGGCGAGCCATAGGCCACCAAGTCGCCCGGCACTAGCTCCCCGACGCTGATGCGGCGGCCCATCGAGACCTGCATACGGGACGAGTGTGGGATGCCCGAGCGTCCGGCTTGGGCGTAAGCCCACAGCACGAGGCCTGAACAGTCGAACCCGCCCGGCGTTTCGCCACCCCACCTGTAGGGCGTACCTCGCATCGACAACGCTGCCTGCACCGCACGCTGCCCCTGCGATGTCGAGGCCGGCGGAGGAGGCGGAGGTGGCGGTGGGGGTGCGGCCGCCGCTGGAGGAGCCGTGGGTCGTGGAGCCTGGGCGGGCGAGGCTGAGGTTGGCTTCGGCGATGCGCTTGCTGCGCCGGACGCCGCCTGGGGCGCTGCGGTTGCCTCCGTCGACGACGAGCCGTCAGCCCCGGATGACGAAGCGCTCGTCTGCGAGTCGGTCGCCTGCGTCGCCGCTTGAGCGTTTGCCTCCGCTGTTGCCGCCGCCTCGGTCTCAGCCTGCTGAGCTGCGGCGTCGGCCTTCGCCTGGGCTTCCGCCTCGGCTTGTCGGCGCTCGGCCTCGGCCCGCTCGGCGGCCACCCGCTGGCGCTCCTCGCGCTCCAGGGCATCGGCGAGTTCGCCCTTCACCTGAGCCTCGGTGGTTGCCAGTTCGCCCTCGGCCACCTTCATCTCGGACCTCGACGATTCGATACGCCGCTGGGCGACCGCCTTGGCAGCGGTGGTCTCGTCGAGCAGCTCTTGCTTGGCGCTCAGGTCGGATCGGGCAGCCCGAACCTGTTCAACCGTCTGCTCGCGGTTGCCTTGGGCGGTCGCCAGCAACGTTCGCGATCGAATGGCATCGGTCGGATCCTGGTGAGCGGCTGCGTTGCCGGCACCCATGCCGCCGGTGAACGCCTTCAAGGCGTAGCGCTGCACCTCATCCTCGGCTTCGTTCATCGACCTCTCGGCGGATGCCACGTCGGTCTGGTTGACCTCGGCACGGGCTTTGACGCTGGCCAACTGCACTTTGGCGAGGTTCGCCTCCTCGTCAAGTACCGAGATCTTCTCACCCAGCTGCTCGCGCTTGGCGACGACGGCGTCCACCTGTGCGGCCAAGTCCTCGGAAGTCTGGGCTAACGCCGGGGTGCTCAGGCCAAGCCCTGCGGCTGCCGTGACAACAACCGTGACCGCCGCGGCGAACAGCCCGGGAGCGCGCCGCTGAGGGACTCGGAGGAGTGAGTTCGCTTGACTAAGAGGTGGAGTCCGCCGCATTTCAAGGGTCTAACAGCTCGACCCCCATTGTTACAAGGTCATGACAATTTGGGTACACATCGACACATTGGGAGGACGCTAGGTAGCTGCCTTGAGAGCACACGAACCTGTTGCTACAACATGTCGTAGTAGCCTGGGTCTATGGCCGGTCAGCTAGATGAGCGTCGACCCTCCCCGTCGACCGGGTCCCTGTTGCGACGATGGGTAACACCAGTCGCCGTTCTCGCACTGGCGCTGGTGACAGGGGTCGCTGCCCTCCGGGAAGCCGCGCCGACGCAGGTTTCCGGGGTCGCCGACATCGAAGTCAGCGCGGTCACCGGTCGCTTGGCGGTCACCGTCGACGGTCAGGTCGATAACGCGGCGGTGCTCGCCGCGGTCGATGAGGCCGGGTACGAAGCGATCAGGAGCTGACGTGGGCGCCCCTGCACGGCTTGGCTTGTACGGGCTGGTCCTCGTCGTCGTGTTCGCCGTGGCCGGATTGACGGCCAACGCGATCGTCCCCGAGGCGACCGTGCAGAACTGGGTGGAGGAAACAGCACAACCCACCCATCAGATGGGAGAAGGCGACACCACAAAGGACGGCGACCTGCGGGCCGCCGCCGACGCCATCCGGCTCTCCCGCCGCACCCTGAACACGATCAAGATGAACCTGTTCTGGGCCTTCGCCTACAACACCGCAGCGATCCCGCTGGCCGCCTTCGGGCTGCTCAACCCGCAGCTCGCCGGAGCAGCGATGGCAATGTCATCGGCGTTCGTCGTGTCCAACAGCCTGCGCCTGCAAACCTTCAAATCCAGCGACGACGACGCCCTCACACCGGCGCACGCCGGCTCGGAACCCACCCGCCAACCGGCTCACGCCTGAGCTCAGAGAAGGAGCGAAACCATGCGCCACGATCACGAGGACGGCTCAGAAACGGACGTGCTCGATCATCCGTCCGAGCACGCCGAGCACGCTGGTAGCGAGGAACACCAGAACCACAGCGGGCATGGCGAGCACCACGATCACGGCGATCACGTCGGACAGTTCCGACGCCTGTTTTGGATCATGGCCGTCTTCGCTATCCCGGTGGTGGGGTTCAGCGAGATGTTCGCCGACCTGGTGGGCTACCAGCTGCCTGACGCCCCCTGGGTGGCGTGGGTCTCTCCCGTGCTGGGCACGGTCATGTACCTCTGGGGTGGCTCGCCGTTCCTGACCGGGGCGGTCTCGGAGGTCCGTTCCCGCAAGCCGGGGATGATGCTGTTGATCAGCCTGGCGATCACCGTGGCCTTCATCGCCTCGATGGGGGCGAGCCTGCAATTGCTCGATGCTGAGCTGGGCTTCTGGTGGGAACTCGCCCTGCTGGTGGTCATCATGTTGTTGGGCCACTGGATCGAGATGCGTTCGCTGGCCCAAACCACCTCGGCGCTGGATTCTCTGGCTGCACTCCTGCCTGACGAGGCGGAGAAGGTCGACGGAGACGACGTGATCACGGTCGCCCCTGGCGAGCTGGTGGTCGGCGATGTGGTGATCGTCCGGCCCGGAGCGTCGGTGCCCGCCGATGGCAGGATCGTCGAAGGGTCCGCCAGCATGGACGAGTCGATGGTGACCGGCGAGTCCAAAACGGTCCGCCGCGACACGGGCGGGCACGTGGTGGCAGGCACCGTCGCCACCGACTCCGGCCTGCGGGTCGAGGTGACGGCGATCGGCGACGACACCGCTCTGGCAGGCATCCAGAAACTCGTCACCGATGCTCAGGCATCGTCCTCCCGTGCTCAGCGCATCGCCGACACCGCCGCGGCGTGGCTGTTCTGGTTCGCCTTGGGCGCCGCTGCGATCACCGCCGTCGTCTGGTCCCTCATCGGCCTTCCCGATACCGCCGTGGTGCGAACGATCACGGTGCTGGTCATCGCCTGTCCCCACGCGCTGGGTCTGGCCATTCCGCTGGTGGTCTCCATCGCCACCGAACGCGCCGCCCGCGGCGGGGTCCTCATCAAAGATCGGCTCGCGCTGGAATCGATGCGCACGGTCGATGCGGTCCTGTTCGACAAGACCGGCACGCTCACGAAGGGCGAGCCCACCGTCACCGGGATCGAGCCCATCGACGGGCGGAGCGCTGACGTGGTCCTGGCGTTGGCCGCAGCGGCCGAGGGCGACAGCGAGCACCCGCTGGCCAAGGCCATTGTCGGGGCGGCACGGGCGCGCGGCCTGGATGTGCCGCGCTCCTCCGACTTCTCCTCGTCTCCGGCCGTCGGAGTGAAGGCCACCGTCGATGGGGTGGTGGTGGAGGTCGGTGGTCCCTACCTGCTCGACCAACATCAACACGACGAGCTCGCGGTCGCCGATGACTGGCGAAACCACGGCGCGATCATCCTGCACGTGCTCGCCGATCGGGCGGTGATCGGTGCGTTGCGGTTGGCCGACGAGATCCGTCCCGAGTCCCGCGACGCCGTCGATGGTCTGCATGCCGCCGGCGCGCAGGTGGTCATGATCACCGGTGACGCTCAGGCGGTCGCCGACTCGGTCGCCGCCGAGTTGGGAATCGACCGGGTCTTCGCCGGGGTTCAGCCCGAGGACAAGGCCGCCAAGGTTGCCGAACTGCAGTCCGAGGGCCACAAGGTGGCCATGGTCGGTGACGGCGTCAACGACGCACCGGCCCTCGCCCGGGCCGATGTCGGCATCGCGATCGGTGCCGGTACCGACGTCGCAATCGGATCGGCCGGGGTGATCCTGGCCAGCTCGGACCCCCGGTCGGTGCTGTCGGTGATCGATCTCTCACGCGCCTCCTACCGCAAGATGAAGCAGAACCTGTGGTGGGCCGCCGGCTACAACCTGATCTCGGTGCCCCTGGCCGCCGGCGTGTTGGCGTCGATCGGGTTCGTGCTGCCGATGAGCGTCGGAGCGATCCTCATGTCGGCCTCCACTGTCGTGGTGGCGCTCAATGCTCAGCTGCTGCGCCGCCTCGATCTGACGCCGGCCCAGAGCACCGCCAAGTTTCTCGACCGACGGCCGGTCGAGACATCGAGGGCCAGGTCCGCGGCATCCATCGGATGATCGACGAGGACACCTACTGCATCGACATTCTCACCCAGATCAGCGCCCTCACCTCCGCTCTGCAGAACGTCGCCCTCGGTCTCGTGGACGACCACCTCAAACACTGCGTCGTCGACGCCGCCAAAACCGGAGGCCCCGAGGCCGAGGACAAGATCGCCGAGGCGTCCAAGGCGATTGCCCGACTTGTGAAGTCCTGAGGGTCCTGGCCGCAGGAAAGCACGCATGCGCCCCGTGGCTTGGCTCGGAGGGGCCAGCCAGGTACAATTACTACAATGTTTAGTAGACCAGATGGAGGGTATCCGTGAAGCGTTCGTACCGTTCTTTGATTGCCGTCGTCGCAGCCATCCTGAGTTTCGGCCTGTTTCTTACCGCCTGCAGCGACGACGATGTCGCGAGCACCGGCGCGAACGGTGACGAGGCGGAGCAGGACCACGACGACCATGGGGAAACCCCCGTAGCGGAGGGCGCCCGCCGAATCGACGTGAACGCAACCTCATTCGCCTACGATCCCGACGAGATCACGGTCGACACCGGCGAGGATGTCGCCATCGTCTTGACTTCCGATGACCTGCTTCACGACTTCGTTATCGATGAACTCGATGTGCACGTCGCCGCCGACCGAGACGAAACCGCTGAGGGAGGCCTCCGGGCCGACACGGCGGGCGAGTACACCTACTACTGCACGGTCGCCGGTCACCGGGAAGCCGGGATGGAAGGGACCCTGGTGGTGGAGGAGTCCTAGCCGGTCATCCGAACGACGGCTGCGGCGCCAGGGTCGTCAACCCTGGCGCCCACCCACTCTTCAGGTCAGGAGCTAAATCGCCGTGCACATCATCGCCACGTCCACGATGGTTATCGCTGACGTCCACGGTCGGGGACATATGGGCGGGTGGGGCGGCGGCCGGATGTGGCTGTGGGGCACCCTGATGGTGTTGTTCTGGGTCGCGATCATCGCCGGCGTCGTCTGGCTCGTCTCCCGAGGCCGCACCGGCACTGCAGGAACGACATCGTCGCGGGCCCGCGACATCCTCGACGAGCGGTACGCACAGGGTGAGCTCTCCACCGAGGAGTATCTCGAGCGTCTCGAGCAGCTCAGCTGACCCACTAGCCCCAACCGCGGGCGCAGGCTGCGGCAGAGCGAACGGTGCTACTTCGCGTCGGTGGTCCCTCGTGGCGACCGACGCTCTGACACGATCTGGCTGATGCCGATGGTCGCCGCCACGGCGATCAGCAGCATCACGCCCAGACGTACCGCACCCACGTTCTCGATGAAGGTGATCGCCTTGAGCCGCCAGCGTTCCCCCGTGTCGATGATCACGTCGGTCGACAGGTCGCCGCTGTACACCGCGAGCTCCCAGCGTGCGTACCAGATGGCGTACGAGCCACTGATGATCATCAGTGCACCGCCGAGGCGTGGGGCGTGTCTTGACAGGCGACGAAGGCGATGTCCCGGTTTTGGTCGGGCCAAGGCTGCCGAGGCGGCGATGGCCAGGATGATGGTCCCCATCCCAAGCCCGTACGCGACGTAGGCGAGCAGGCCGCCGGCCAAGGACTGGTCGAGCGCGGCCGAGGTAATGGCCAGGAATGGCCCGATGGTGCAGGACAGCGAGGCCAGGGCGTAGACGACGCCGTAGCTCACCATGCCCACCGCGCCCCGGCCGCTCGCAGCTCGGAGGGTGAAGGCGGGCATGGGTAGTTGGCGCCCGGCCATGACCGCCACGCCTGCCACGATCAGGACACCGCCGATCAGCATCGTGACCCAGGGCAATTGTCCGCGGATGCGGTCCGCCAGGGAACTCAAAACGACGCCCAGTATGACGAACACCAACACGAAGCCGGCTGTGACCGAGACCGCCGACCAGACGGCGCGGAGCAAGCGACGGTCGAGCGGGCTCTCGACATCGTCGCCGGCCACGAACGAGCCGATATAGGCCGGGAGCAGCGAAAAGCCGCAGGGGTTGATCGCGCCGACCATCCCGGCGGTAAGCGCAAGGAGGAGGATCGATGAATTCACGCGTGCACCTGCTCGACCCTTCGACGAGAACGGAGTAGGAGTATCGATCCGGTAAGGACGCTTGCGGCGACGGCGACGACGATCGACGTGCGATGTTGGCGGGAGAGTTCTCCGCCCACCTTGGGAAGCCAGATCGACCCCACGCTCAGGATGAGACCGATCAGCGCCACCGCACTCGACACGACCGCGCCTGGTGGCCACCCCATCAGACTTTGCCGACGCACGAACGCCGCCGCTGCGAGGGCGGACGCGCCCATCAGCAGGCCGACGGGCAGCATGGTCGTCGAGAGACCGTTGGGTGTCAGCCCTACCGGGCTCGTCGGCCCGTAGCAGCCGTCCCGAAACAGGCAGGCGGCCTCGTAGGTGCCGTACGCCACCATGGCGAACGGTGCCAGGTCGGCCACACGCTCAATCGGCGACACCTGGGCCCGATGGCCTGACCAGGCAATCACGATCGCAGCGGCGGCGACCCCCGGCCAAAACTCGACCCCGCTGCGGATGACCAGCATGTCCGAAACCTGCCCGATGGCGCGCGGGTCATCGATCGCGAGCGTGCTGAGGCGGCCGACCACCAACCCGACGAGCCCGGGAAGGAGCATGATGTCGAGGGCGCTGACCGGCGAATTGTAGGTGCGGGGCGGACGCAGGCGCATGGCGAGTGAGGATGCCGCCAGGGTCACAATGACGCTCATGAGTAACCCGTAGTCGATCACCGGAGCGCCCCCTCGATCACGGCGGCCAGCCGCTGCTCCGAGATGCCGCCGGTCACGGTGGCTTGCAGACGACCGTCGGCCCCGAACACGTAGGTGGTCGGATACGCGGTGACCCCAAGATCGACGCGGACCTTGCCCGAAACGTCGAAGACGTTCGGGTAGGTGAGGCCGAACTCGTCGAGAAACTTCCGAGCTGCCTCGGGCGAGTCGTTGGACGCTACGCCGAGGATGACAACCTGATCGCCGTAGGTCTCGGCGGCCCGCTGGAGGAGGGGCATCTCGGTGCGACATGGTGCGCACCACGAGGCCCAGACGTTGACGATCACCGGCGTCCCGAGTTGCCCGACCAGGATCCCCTCGAACTCCTGCTGGGTCACCGCCGGGAACTGGCCTTCCGCCGGCAACGGAAGCGGGGGCCCGGACGCTTCGAACGTCACCGTCGAAGGTTCCCGGAGGGCTGCGATCCCGACCACGACCGCCAGAGCGAGCACGACAATCGGTGTGACCCATCGCCGAAATGGGGAGCGCGACGATGGCGAAGTTCGATCCTCAGGGGGTTGACCGGACATCTGGCCAGACTACTACAGGGCGTCGTAGTGACGTGGTCGCTGGCCGAGCGTGGGTGGAGGTTGGGCCCCCGACGACCATCTACTACATCATGTCGTAAGATCTGCTGGACGAAACCGACTCACAGGAGGGGCAATGGTCGACCCCAAGGCAGCAGACCGCGAGTCCTTCACGGGAACAGGGCAACTCCGAACCGGCGCCGGCGACCCGGCGGCCGACCTCAAAGCGCTCTCCCGCTACTCGCCGAACAGGACCGATACGACGATCCGGCCCGGCTGGCACCGCATCGCCGGGTGGTTCGGTGTGGTGCTGGCATTGGTCATCGTGACGCCCAACGATGCGATGCGGCTGGGCCAAAACTTGAAGCTCCTGCCGTTCGGTCACTCGGAGTTCTACTTGGTGCTCGGCATCATCGTCGCCGGCTCCTCAACCTGGCTTCTTGGACTGTTCGACCGGCGGACGGTCTACCTCTCAAGCAGGTGGCGCAGCAGGGCGGCGGGTGAGCCGGCGCGAAGGTCGGCGAGCCCGGACGAAGGCTGATGGGCCGTCAGTGGTAAACCAACTCTCAAGTTACGAAGACGAGCGGCCATGACCGAGCATGACGAAGCCAAGGGGGGTACGCGAGACCCCGACGACGTTCCCGGCAGCCTGACGCTCTCCGGCGCCGTCGCGTTGGGCACCGGAGTGATGATCGGCGCCGGCATCTTCGCGATCACCGGCCAGACTGCGCAGCTGGCTGGGGACATGTTCCCGCTGGCCTTCCTTGCGGCCGCCGTGGTCGTCTCCCTGAGCGCCTACTCCTACGTCAAACTGTCCAACGCCTTCCCATCATCGGGTGGAGTTGCCATGTTCCTGCACGAGCAGTACGGGCCGGGAACAGCGACGGGCGTGTTCGCCATCTTCATGTATGTATCGATGGTGATCAACGAGAGCTTGGTTGCTCGCACGTTTGGCACCTACGTCCTGCAACTGATCGACCTCGAACCAGCGACCTTCTGGATACCAACGCTCGCCGTGGGACTCCTCGCGGTTGCGTTCGCAGTCAACATCGCCGGCAACGCGGCGATGCAACGCACGCAGCGAGCCATGGCGGCGATCAAGATCGTTGGGCTGGGTACGTTCGCCGTCGCCGGCCTGTGGTTTGCTGAGTCTGCGAACTTCACGAATGGTTCTGCTACCCAAGTCGATCCATCCATCGGAGGGTTCCTTGCGGCGGTCGCGTTGGCCATCCTTGCCTACAAGGGGTTCACGACGATCACCAACAGCGGAGGTGAGATCAAGGACCCGCATCGGAACACGGGCAGGGCGATCATCATCGCCCTTGTGCTCTGCGCGGTCGTCTACCTCGCCATCGCAGCGACGGTCGCCGGCAACCTCACCGTTTCGGAGATCCTCAAGGCCGAAGACTTCTCGCTCGCAGAGGCCGCCCGCCCTGCGTTCGGGCAGGCGGGCGTTTGGTTCACGGTGGTCCTTGCGGTGGTAGCGACCGCATCGGGGGTCATGGCGAGTGTCTTCGCTGCGTCGCGAATGCTCGCGATGCTGACGCGAATGACCCAAGTACCGCACCGCCATTTTGGAATGCCCGGATCCGTCCGCACCCATACGACGGTGTACACGGTCGTCTTCGCCATGGTGCTCGCTGCCACATTGGACCTTCGGCGGATCGCCGCGCTTGGAGCCATCTACTACCTCATCATGGACATCGCCATCCACTGGGGCCTCCTACGTCGCCTGCGGGACAAGGTGGAGTTCAACGCCGGAATCGTCGTGGCGGCAATCGGACTCGACCTCGTCCTGCTCGGCGCGTTCGTGTGGGTCAAGGCGTCCACCGACACCGCTGGCATCATCGTCGCGGCCGCCGGCATTGTCGTAATCGTCCTGGGGGAGCGATGGTTCATGCACTCCCACACCAGACCGGACGGCACCATGGACATGTGAACGGGCATGTCGGCTGGCCGGTGCTCGGCTTCGGTCGGACGTGGCGCAGGGTGCCTGAGCCACAGCGATTCATAACACTGCGATGACCGGTGCAACGAGGCGGCGGCGTCGGATCGAACTCGCTCAGTGCCGACGCCGGGTGGGCGGCTCAGTGCAGTCCACAGATGTGAAAAACAAACGCCACCAAGTGGTGGAACTGAACAGTGGTACCGGCAACGCTGACCGCCAAGCCGACCATCCCGAGCGACCCCCACGCAAGGGTGGCTGCGGTAACGCCGCCAGGCGGCAGCATCAAGGCCTCCACGCGCGCTCGTGCTCCTGACCCATTGATACCGAGTGGTGTCGGATGCACGCCCGAGGCGGAGGAGGCGAGAGCTGCTCGGGCCACAGCGCGCGCCACCAGACGACGATCGCCAACCTCGACCACAGCATCCTCATCAGCCCATCGCTCGGTGGCGAAACGGACCTGCCGATTCAGTGGCTCCAACAGCGGCACAGCGGCTGCAGCAGCGTCAGCAACGTGGAGGAAACGATGGTGATGACGACGCAAGTGCGAGTGCTCATGCGCGTACACCACACGGCGTTCTGCACTATCGAGCGTTTCGAGCATCCCCTTGGACACGACCACCCGGCCCGGTCGACCGGGCACCGCGAATGCAACCGGCTCGCTCGATCCGGCGACCTGTTCGTGGGTCATTCGCATGACTTCCCTTCGGCGATGAAGACGAATCGCCACCGACACAGCACTCGCTAGCAAGGCGGCCCAGGCCCCGATACCGACCGGAGCCGGAACTCGGTCATGGGACGAGAACACAACGTCGCACCAGCCAAACACTCTCGCCAACCCCGGCTGCTCCGCAGCGAAACCCGTCGCAAGTGCCATCAGCGCCCACAGCACTGCCAACGCCGCGCCGCCCGAGAGCACCGTAAGGGTCCAGGTGGCCCAGTCGGGACGCAACCGTCGCTGCATCCGTGCCGCCCCGAAGGCAGCGACCACCGCCACCACCATCGGAAAGAGGAGGTTCAACACCATCAGTCGTCGAGCTCTAACAACAGAACTCGTAGTGCCTTGGTGTCGGCCTTGGAGAGCTTGTCAACGAACTGGCTGAGCACTGCGGAGCGGTCACGAGTCCGTCGCAGCTCACCACCCATACGCTCCGCGAGGAACTCCGCCTGAGACAGCGTCGGAGCGTAGGCATAGGCGCGGCCGGACCGAGACCGTGTCACCTGACCCTTCTTCCACAGCCGAGTGAGGATGGTCATCACCGTCGTATACGCGAGGTCCCCGTCGATGGCGGCCTGCACCTGTGCAGGAGTGAGCGCGTCGCCGGATCCCCAGAGTTCCTCCAGCACCCTCGTTTCGAGGGCCCCCATTGGACGTCGCTTCGCCATACTCGCCTCCTCCACAGTCGGCTCAGACTACCCGTGAACACGCGAACGCAACGGGCCACTCAGTGGGGTGATCCGCCGCGACGCCGTGGATGCGTCCGCACGACATAATGTAGTAGCCCATGTACTCTCCACGTCTCAACATGCGAGTGGCCAGGTGAGCGCCGGTGCCGAGCGGACCTCACGGTCCTCGATCGGAAAAACACCGCCCTGGTTGAGCGCAACTCGGCTCGGCGCCCCGTTCGTTCTTGCGCTCGTCGTCCTCGGTTCATGCGGATCGGACAGCGAACCGGTGGCCGAACCGTCATCCCCCGCTGCGAAAGCCGGCCAAGTGGTGTACACCAACTCTTGCGCGGCGTGTCATGGCCTTGAACTGGAGGGCACAGATAGGGGCCCATCGCATCTGTCGATCGTGTACGAGCCCGGCCATCACGGCGACGACGCTTTTCGAATGGCGATCGCCAACGGTGCGCCGCAGCACCACTGGAACTTCGGTGACATGCCGCCCGTCGAGGGGCTCTCAGCCGACCAGATCGAGGATGTCATCGCCTACATCAGGGGCGAACAGGAGCGGCGTGGTTACCAGGACTGAGCAACTGCCCGAAGACCGTCCGCAACCCGGCGTCCTCAGCGCGAGCATTTCTACGACCGACTCCAACCGCTGGATCACTGCCCTCGCACTCGGGGGCCTGACCGCAGCGACCCTCCTGTCGGTTGCCGGCGGCACGCCATTCGACCTGCCGATGCCGACCCACGCAATCGGATTGGTCACGCCAACTTGCGGACTGACACGCGGTTCGACCGCTCTCGTCGGAGGCGATGCAGCGTTGGCATGGCGTTACAACCCCGCCAGCGTCGTGGTGGTCGCGTTCGGCGTATTCGGGCTCGCGCGAGCGGTCGTCGGGTTCACGACCAAGCGGTGGCTCGACATCTCGGTTCGGCTCACCACAACAGCGCGCTTTGTCCTCGTCATCGCGTTCGTCGTCCTCTGGATTTACCAGCAGGGCAACGCGGAGTTCGTGATGAACGCCCGTCCGTAGTCACGAACCGTCGGGCGTCTTCAGGCTTCCCGCACGGATAACCCGGCAGGCTCGCTGTTCATAGGTCGTCCCTCGATGGTCGCTGCCTCCACATCGGGTCCGACTCGTACCCTGCCCCTCAGAACAGCCCCACCAAGCCACGGCAGGTCCATTAGCGGTCAGCGCACGCGAGACCGTCGTGGCGGTCCATCTGGCCAAAACCCACAGACCCTCAGCCGCCCGGTGCGCCGGGCGTAGTTCGCACCGAGCGCCTGCGGCAATCCCGGGTGTTCGAAAGTGAACCAGTTTGTGGCCCGTAAGTGGCCCGCCCACATCTTGAACGGGCGTCGACTTTCTCGAAACCCTTGCAATTGCAACGCTTTTTGGAGCCCGGGAGGAGATTCGAACTCCTGACCTGCGCATTACGAGTCAGTCCATACAGATGGTAGGAACTGGTAGGGCCTGGTCTCTAGCGGTCTTTCGGGGGTTCGAGTCAGCAGATACCACCTCCTACCGCGTAATACGCCGGAGAATGTGGACTGATTGTGGTCTGCGGCATGTGGATCGATCCACGTCGACGACGCGGAGATCGGCGACGCAACCGACCGTACGAGTACCCGTCGAGACGGCCCCGTCCACCTGGCGATCTGCGTGATGGTCGTCGTCTCGTTCCGATGGAACGCGCCGCTGTCCGCGCGCTGGTGTCATCGCTGACAGGCGATCCGGACACGCTCGACTCCGCCGGGGTCGTCTGTGGGACGGGCGGAACGGCGTTGAACTGTCAGGTGGATGGAACGACGAGGAGAGCCTCATCGGCAGAGCCCGAAAACGCAGCAATCGCATTCTGATGGCTGACGTTCCGCACTTCTCGGGGGCGTTATAACCGCATTTAGGTGACCGGCCGG